>NZ_JBEZKL010000033.1:0-64938 GCF_040704695.1 Streptomyces sp. NPDC048411 | reverse complement strand
ATGACGCGGCAGAGGTCCCTCGGTGTCGCGCCGCTGCACCAGGAACAGCGGGACACCGACCAGGACGAGCGGCAACGCGAGCCGCAGGTCGTGCCCGGCCTACCGGTCCTGGTCCCCCTCCTCCTGCGGAGTGTCGACCACCGCCGTCTGCAGCAGCGTCGCCTTGCTCCGGGCGATGTATCGGGCCCGGCCCGGGGGCAGGTTGCGCGGCTTGACGTTGCTGAAGACGTACCCCTCGCTCGGCGGGCAGGACAGCAGCAGGCCGGGGGTATTGACCTCGCTCAGCCGCCGCAGCAGCTGGTCGCCGAAACCGCGGCCGGCGCCGGTGGCGGACCGGGCGATCACGAAGTGCAGGCCGACCTCGTGCCCGAGCGCCAGGAACTCGAAGAGCGGCGCGAACGGATGGTCGAAGGCGTTGCTGCCGCCCAGCATGTCGTAGTCGTCGACCAGGACGAACAGGCGCGGCCCCGCCCACCAGTCCGCCTGCCGCATCCGGGCGGGGCTGATGTCCTTCCCCGGCAGACGCGTCTTCAGCGCCTGCTGGGAACCGCCCGTCAGCTCCTCCAGCGCGGTCAGGGAAACGGCATGACCCAGGCGGTACTCCTCCGGGACGGTCTCCACCAGCTCCCTCCGGTAGTCGACCACCAGAATCCGCGCCTCCTGGGGGGTGTACCGGGCGGTGATCGCGGACGTCACCAGCTTCAGCAGGTTGGTCTTTCCGCTCTCGGTGTCGCCGACGGCGATCAGGTGCGGGGTACGGCTGAAGTCGTGCCAGACGGGGGACAGCGTCTCCTCGTCGAGGCCCAGTGCCATCCGCAGACCACCGGTGGTCTCGGGTGCGGGCAGTTCGGCGGTGGGCAGCAGGTGCGGCAGCATGCGGACGGCGGGCGCGGCGGGACCGTGCCAGCCGGCCGAGATCCGCTCGACCAGATCCGCGACGCCCTCGGTGAGGTCGTCGGCGGAGGAACTGGCGTCGACGCGGGGCAGCGCCGACAGGAAGTGCAGTTTCCCCTCGACCGTGAGACCGCGTCCGGGGATGCGCGGCACCAGCGCCGCCCGCCGCACGTTGATCACCGAGTCCATGTTGTCGCCGAGCTTGAGTTCCAGACGGGTGGCGATCTGGTCGCGCACCTGTGTCGTCATCTCCATCCACCGGGACGCCGTCACGACCAGGTGAACGCCGTAGTTCAGACCGCGGGTGGCGAACTGGTTGAATATCGGGACCAGGTGGTCGAAGTCCTGGCGCAGGGTCGTCCACCCGTCCACCACGAGGAAGACGTCGCCGTGGAGCTCCTCGGCGAACTCACCGGCCGCCCGGCGGCGCCGGTAGGTCGCCATCGAGTCGATGTTGTGGTCCAGGAAGAACTGCTCGCGGTGGTTGAGCACCGCCGTGACCTCGGCGACCGTCCGGCTGATGCGTTCGCTGTCCAGTCGGGAGGCGACGCCGCCCATGTGCGGCAGCCTGGACAACCCGGACAGCGTCCCGCCACCGAAGTCCAGGCAGTAGAACTGCACCTCACCAGGGGTGTGGGTGAGAGCCAGGGAGGCGATGAGGCTCCGCAGCAAGGTGGATTTGCCGCTCTGTGAACCGCCCGCGATACCGACGTGCCCCTCCGCTCCGGACAGATCGACCACGAGGGGGTCGCGGCGCTGCTCGAAGGGCTTGTCGACCAGGCCGACGGGTACCTTCAGCCGGCCGGACCCATGCCACGACGCCGCCGCGAACCCGCGTTCCGTGCTGACCGCGAGGGGCGGCAGCAACTCGTCGAGCGGGGACGGCAGATCGAGCGGGGGCAGCCACACCTGGTGCGCTCCCGGTCCGGCGACCCGCAGCCGGTCCAGCGCCACCGACAACAGGGTGTCACCCGTCTCCTGCTCCTCCTCGGCGACAGGTTCCGCCGCGGCGGGCTGGACCGTGCGCGGCACCACGTACCCCGACGTCCACGGCACCACCTGGCTGGCCACCCGGGCCTGCGCGACCGCTCCGCCCCGCTTGCGGTACTCGCCCGAGACATAGGCCGCCCTGAAACGTGTCAGGGCCTCGACGCCGCTCTTGAGATACCCGCTGCCGGGCTGCGAGGGGAGCTGGTAGGCGTCGGGGACGCCCAGCACGCCCCGGCTCTCCATGGCCGAGAAGGTACGCAGACCGATCCGGTACGACAGATGGCTCTCCAGCTGGTGCATCCGGCCCTCGTCCAGGCGCTGCGACGCCAGCAGCAGATGCACGCCCAGGGAACGCCCCAGCCGGCCGATCATGACGAAAAGTTCCATGAACTCCCGGTGCGCGGACAGGAGTTCGCTGAACTCGTCGACCACGACGAACAGGCTCGGCAGCGGGGCCAGCTCCGTGCCCGAGGCGCGCGCCTTCTCGTACTCCAGCGCCGACGAGTAGTTGCCGGCGGCCCTCAGCAGCTCCTGACGGCGGATCAGTTCGCCGTGCAGCGCATCCTGCATACGGGCGACCAGCGCGACCTCGTCCGACAGGTTGGTGATCACCGCCGAGGTGTGCGGCAGTTCGTCCAGACCGAGGAAGGTGGCACCGCCCTTGAAGTCGACCAGGACGAAGTTGAGCGTCTCGGAGGAGTTCGTCAGGGCCAGGCCCAGCACGAGGGTCCGCAGCAGCTCGCTCTTGCCCGAACCGGTGGCGCCGATGAGCATCCCGTGCGGTCCCATGCCGCCCTGCGCCGACTCCTTGATGTCCAGCTCCACCGGGAGCCCGTCGCTGCCCACCGCGATGGGCACCCGCAGCCGTGAGGCGCCGCCCGCGCGCTGCCACAGGGTCTGCGGATCGTGCCGGTACAGGTCGCCGATGCCGAGCAGCGACGTGAGTTCGGTGTCCGCGGCCAGCGGTTCGGCGGCGGAGGCCGCCAGCCGCATGCGGTACGGCGCGATCATCCTGGCCAGTGCCTCGGCCGCGACCGGCCCCATGAGGTCCGGCCGGCCCAGCTGCGTCGTCTGCTCCTTGCGGGTGCGGTCGGTGCGCACCAGGCCGACCCGGTCGGGCCGGACGTCGAGGCGGAGCGTGCTGCGGCCGGGCCGCCACTGGAGGGTGTCGGCCAGGTCGATGACGACCGCGTTGCGAAAGCCCTGACCGTCCATGCGGTGCCCGGCGGGCACGGCCACCCCGTCCAGGACGACGACCGTGTAGGGCTCCTCACGGCCGGGCGGCGTCTCCGGATCGAAGCCGGGACGCTCGCCGAACTCGGCCCCGAGCAGGTCCTCCAGGTCGTTGAACGCGGACGTCACCATCCGGGCCGGGCCCGCTCCGTCCTTCTCCTGCGGATGCTGGCCGTGCGGCAGCCACTTCACCCACTCCCAGTCGGCGCGGTGCTCGTCGGCGGCACACACGACGATCCACATGTCCTCCGGGGCGTGGAAGACGGCGAGCTGCGAGAGCATCGCGCGCACCAGACTCCGCCGGGCGGCGCCGTCACCCCGCATCAACACCCGCGACCAGGAACGCAGATACACGGCGACCGGCTGACCGGGCACCGTGCTGTAGGCACGTATGAAGCGGCGCAACGCATGTGCCGCGAGCGGGTCGAGGTCCTCGACCGGCTTGGTGGCCAGTGGTGTCAGTTTCATGGACAGCTGCTGATCGCCGACGGCCATCCGGACCTCGGCGAAGTCCTCGTCCTTCACCCGGCGTTCCCACAGACGGGTGGTGCGCACCAGGGTGCGCAGTGCCGCCGGTTCCGGATGACGCCAGGCCAGCGCCAGCTGCTGTTCGACCACCGCGCGCCGGATCTGCTTGCGGATCTGCCCGAGATACCGCAGGTAGTCCCGCCGTTCACCCCGCAGCCGCTGCTTGCGCTCACTGGTGCGTCGCATGAACTGCCCGATGATCATGGCGGTCGACGCCAGTAGCATCAGACCCAGCGACAGGTAGATGAAGACACCGTTCGACCCACCCGGACGCAGGAAGATCAGCATCATGGAGACGGACATCATCGCCATCGGCATATATGTCCACACCGCGGAGTTGTCCGGGACCGACTCCGCGAGCACCGGGGGCTCCTGAAGGCTCAACTCCCCCTGGGGCATGTCCGGTCCACGACGACGCGCGGGACGACGAAAAAGCACGGAACTCAACGCATCGGCTCCTTCGGGCGGCAGCCAGTGAGGTGTCACCGGGCCCGTTGGCGGGAGGGCGGGGCCGTGAAGACGGCCCGGCGGACAGAGGTACCCTGCACACGATAGACGGATGGACACCTCACCGGATCACACACCTACGTGTCGACGGGTGTCTCACTTTCACATCCGTCCGCCCTGATCACCTTCCGCGAAAGCGAATGTGCCGACCATGAGCGACACCTCGGTGGCCAGCCTGTGCCGCCTCACCGTCCGGGCACCCTCCGGGACGATCGACCTTGCCGTCCCGGTGGACGTTCCGGTGGCCGACCTCCTCCCCACGTTGCTCAGGTACTGCGTGGAGGGCATGGAGGAGGAGGGCCTCGACCACGGAGGCTGGGTACTCCAGCGCCTGGGCGGCCCCGCCCTCGACGACGAGGCCACCCTGGAGGCCATCGGCCTGCACGACGGCGAGGTCCTCCACCTGCGTCCCCGGGCCGAGGAGATGCCCGAGGTCCGCCTCGACGACCTGGTCGAGGGCATCGCGGACGTCACCCGGGATCGGCTGCAAGCCTGGACCCCGGGCCGGAGCCGGCAACTCCTGCGCGGTTTCCTCGTCTGCGTCCTCGTCATCGCGCTGGGCGTGCTCGCCTGGCCCGGCGGCCCGGTCGTGCCCCGCGCGACCACCGCGGGTGTCGCCGGTCTGCTGCTGCTCGCCGGAGCCGCCACGGCCGCCCGCGCCGTCGGCGACGCGGCCACGGGCGCCGCCCTCGGCGTCATGGCGGTCCCGGCACTGGCGCTTGCGGGCTGGCTGCTGCCCGACGGCGAGATCGCGGGCCCCAACGCCTACCACGTGCTGGGAGCAAGGCTGTTGGCCGCCGGCGCCGCCGGAGCGGGCGCAGCCGTACTCGCCCTCGCGGCCGCTGCCGTCTACGCCCCGCTCTTCCTGTCCACGGCGGCCGTCGCCGTGGCGGCGGCCGTCTCCGGGGCGCTGATGAGCGTCTTCGACGTATCCGTGGACAAGGCCGCCTGCGTGGTCGCCGCCTGCCTGGTGGTCATCGGCGGCTTCGTCCCCGCCATCGCCTTCAAGCTGGCCGGCATGCGGATGCCGCCGCTGCCCACCAACCCCGGGCAGCTCCAGGACGGCATCGATCCGTACGACGGCCCCGAGGTGGCCACCCGGACGGAGCTGGCCGGCGGCTGGATGATCGCCCTGTACGGCGCGATCGGCGTCGTCTGCGCGGGTTGCCTGATTCCGCTGGTGCGCCGCCCCAACCTCCCGGAAGCGCTGATCGCCGTCCTCCTTTCCCTGATCCTGCTCCTGCACGGCCGGGGCATGGTCAACGTGTGGCAGCGGCTGGTCCTGGTCGTCCCCGGTGCCATGGGAGCCGCGCTGGTCCTCGTGGGCGCCGGCGCCCACCTCGCCCCCGGTGACCGGCCCGTGTTCGTCGCCGGACTGCTGGGCCTGGCCGCCGTACTCGCCGTCATCACCTGGACCGTCCCCGGACGTCGGATGCTGCCCTACTGGGGCCGCGCCGCCGAGCTGCTGCAGTCCACCCTGGCCATCGGCCTGCTGCCGGTCACGCTCTGGGCCGTCGGGGTGTTCGGCGAACTGCGCGCCATCTCCGGCTGACCGCGATCATGCCGATTCCGAAGAAACCCGCGAGGTAGGCCACCACCATGCAGTCAAAGCGCGACCAGGTACAGGCGCACGGTTTCATCATGAGCCGGCTGACGGCCGGCATGCTCCTCGCGGAGCCCGACGCCCCGGACACCCCGCTGGGCCGGACCACCCGCGGTGTGTTCATAGGTGTGCTCATAGCGGTGCTGCTGGCCGCCGGGGCCGTGGTGTACGGGCTGATCTCGCCCGGCGGCAACACCTCGTGGAAGACACCGGGCACCCTCGTCGTCAACAAGGAGACCGGCGCCCGCTACCTGTACGTCGACGGCCGCCTCAGGCCGGTACGCAACTACGCCTCCGCGCGCCTGATCGCCGGCAGCTCCCTCGCCACCTCCACCGTCGCCACCGCCTCCCTGGAGGGAACCCCCGTGGGGCAGCCCATCGGCATCCCGGGCGCCCCCGAGTCGGTGCCCTCGGCGGACAACCTGGACCGGGGCACGTGGCTGGTCTGCTCCACCACCGGTGCCCGTGCCTCGGACGGCCGCACCACGCTGGTGGCCGGATCTCCCGTGGAGGGCACCGGAGTCGGAGCCGGGCAGGGCTTCGTGGCCGAGGGCCCCGACCACACGACCTACCTGGTCTGGCAGGGCAGCCGGCTGCGCCTGGACAAGTACTCCGGTGCCGCCGTGTCCCTCGGCTACGGCTCCGTGACTCCCCGGCCGGTCTCCGCGGCCTTCCTCAACGCCCTGGTCGCCGGACCGGACCTGGTGGCACCCGAGGTGCCGGACCGCGGCGACGCGGGACCGTCGCTCGACGGCAACGCGAGTGCCACGGGCCAGGTGTTCCAGGCCGAGGTGCCCGGCTCCGACGAACATCCGTACTACCTCCTGCGCAAGGAGGGGCTGGTCCCCGCGACCGCCACGCAGGCCGCCCTCGTACTCGGCGACCCGCACACGCGGGACAAGGCGTACGCGGGACAGACCCCGCGCGCGGTGACACTGAGCGCCGACGCGCTGAAGCAGCACCTGGCGCCGGGCGCGGAGGGCCGCTCCCCGGCCACCGAGGGCCTGCCCGCCGAGCCGCCGAAGCCGGCCGCCATCGCCGCGGACGAGTCAGCCTGCGCGGGCGTGGAACCCGGCGACGACGGCACGAAGGTCACCACGCTGCTCGTGGCGACGGACGCCCTGACCCCGGTCGCCCAGCCGTCGGCAGACGTCGCACGGGCCTGTCTGCGGGTGGACGCGGTCGTGGTGCGTCCCGGCCGCGCGGCGCTGGTGCGTGCCCTGGGAGCCGGCGGCACCACCATGGGCACCACGACCTACCTGGTCGACGACACCGGTACCAAGTTCCGGGTTCCGGCGGCCAAGGCACTGGGCGCCCTCGGCTACAGCGAGGGCCAGGTCACCGCCCTGCCCTCACCGTTGCTCTCGATGCTGCCGACTGGGCCCGCCCTGGACCCGGACGCGGCGACCGGGGCGACCCGGCCCACGGTGCAGACGCAGTGCCCGTCACCGGGCCGTTAGGTTGTCGGCGGCGGAACATTCACACGTATCGCTTGCGAGTGGCCGATGAGGGCACACCTCAAGCGGTACGGTGGATGCGCGCCGGGTTCGGCCGTCGCTGTTTCGGGAAGCGGAGCAGGCAACACCTCGGTGTCGATCCGCCCGGTGACAGACGTTCCGCAACACACCGGACACCACTCACCATCAAGTGTCGGGAGAGTGTCAACTCCTCGACGGAGCAATCGGGAGGCTGAACATGGCCGAAGGCAACCTTCGCAGGTCAGACGCGTGGGCCGCGCGCAACGGCATCCAGGCCCTGGAGTCTGCGATGAAGGGGGTGCAGAGGTGCCGTCAGGACGTGGAGGCCACCGGAACCAGCCTGACCACGGGCTACCAGGGCAGTGACGGCCGTGCCTACACGGATCTCATCGTGCAGTGGGACGGGCAGTGCGGCAAGATCCTCGACAACCTGAAGCACATGATCGACACCCTCACCACGAGCTTGTCGGAGATCGACAAGAACCAGCAGGCGTCGAACGACGCCATCAGGAACGCCAGCAACAGTACGTACCACACACTGATGGGCGCCTGACCCGGCCCCGGTGCCACACCCCCCGCAACCGTACCGTTGACCCCTTTCGAGACACCACGAGGCCGACATGTCCAGTCCATTCGAAGACGGCGTCATCCACGTCGATTACAACCACATGCAGAACGCGGCCGACGACCTGATCCAGCAGACCAAGGCCATCGACCAGACCCTGACCAACCTCGACGCGGAGCTCCAGGCGCTGATGACGCACTGGGAAGGTGACGACAGCGACGAGTACAAAGTCTGTCAGCAAGCCTGGAACACAGCGGTGGGCGACATGGAGCGGATGCTGAATTCCCATGCCGTGCTGCTCACGGACGTGTCCGACAACTACAAGTACACGGAGCGGTCGCTCGCCCAGATGTGGGCCGACGTGAAGGTCCAGCCCTGACCATCGCGTCCACGGGGCTGAACTGACCGCTCGGGCAGTTCGGCCCCGTACGACGTACTGCCCCCGCAACCGCGCGTTCCGCTACTTCTGGAGGTCCCATGGGAAACCTTTCGCATCTCGACGGGAAGTCGCTGCAGACGTTCATCGACAACGACCTCAGGGATTTCCTGACGAAGACGGAGGAAATCCGCAGGGACAAATATGCGGGGGACGACCAGCGTCCGATCAGGTCCCTCAAGAGTCTGGTCGACGGGGAGACCACTCCCGAGACGATGGCGCAGAACCAGCTTCTGGCACTCGGGCCGATGGTCGACGACGACACCACCCATGGCAAAAGCCTGATCGAGGCCGTGAAATCGGCGGCCAAGTCGGTCGATGAAATCCTGGAAAGACAGCAGCGGCTGTTCAAGGACATCGACAGGGATTTCCGGCAGACGTTGAAGCTCATGGGGTCGACGCAGGGCGACAACATCACCGAAATCAACGCCGACAAGCTGCTTGAACTGTTCGAGGACGTCGACAACGACATGAGCCCCTCCAGCAAGAAGACGAGCACCAGCTCGTAGTCCGAGCGCCCCTCCTCCGTCGGCCTTCTCCATATTTTCACCAAGCGGAGCGCGTACATGGCAATCAATTTCGACACGGATGACTACTGGGCTCAGGCGGTCGGCCTCTACACCGGCTACTCGATGCCGAGTCGTAAGTCCCTCTTCGACAAGCTGAAGAGCAAAGAGGGAATTCCACTCATGCGGGTCAACTTGGTTGAGCACAAGGGGCGCGCCGTCGACAAGCTGGACTACGCCGCCTCTTCGGGATGGCAGGCTTCCCATGGTGAGGACTACCGGCTGGCCTTCTACACGCACCATGGTTCGGACAAGGTCAGGCTGTTCACGGCCGACATCATCTTCATCGGAACCTTGGCCGACGAGAACGGCAAGAGCCATCTGACGGATGCCGGAGCCACCCGAGAGGGAGGCAAATTCACCGGAAAGTACAAGGACGAATGGGACGACGGCGACCTGTGGCGTTACGTGTCCGCTCCGAAATTCGTCCTGGACGCCTTGGTGGACACGTACAAGACGACGCACTTTTCCTACAACGGGGCGAGTGTGCCGGACGGCGAAGCCGTCGACCTCACTTCCTTCGAGCGGACCGCGGCGGCCTTCGACCGGGCGGCGCAATTCTTCCGGGAGCAATTGAACCCGCTGGAGGACTGGTACAACTCGCTGGGCGGTGACGAGGCCGCCTGGAAGGGCCAGTCCGCCGACGTCGTACGGACTCTCATCCAGTCCCTCTACAAGAACTACGACAGTTACGCGGAGCAGATGGGGGGTCGCGAGTACAAGTCCGACCTCACCATGCTCGACGGCTATCAGCCCCGGTCCACCTACGCCGCAGGCCTGCGCCAGGCCCAGTGGGACCTCCACTGGGAGGCACGGGAGATGCAGGCCGCCTGGTTGAACTGGGCCAACTCGATGGAACACGATCCGCACCGGGCACTGCTCGAGGAACTGGACGAACTCACCCGGTGGATATTGATCAACAACGTTCCACTCGTCAGTGTCACGGTTCCCCATGGGCAAACCTTCTACGATCCGGACGACGACGGCGTGGAAGACCTCTGGGACGTGAAGGACGACTCGGGCGAAACCTTCGGCACCTTCCCCGGGTTCAGCGACAATCCGGGGTTCGGCGCCCTGGACGACATCAACACCTGGAAGACCATCGGGGAAAACGCGGTGGCCCGCTGGAACCGAAACGTAGAAGGCTATCTCGTCGCTGCCGCGAAGAAATCTCTCTCCAACCTCGGGAAGAACTGGAACGCGGCCACCGCCGACGTCGGCAAAGAGGTTACGGACCGCAATCCCAACAGTCTTTCGCAGACCTATGAGAAGGAAGAGACGAAGAGCGAGAAGGAGGCCGCGAAGAAGTCCGCCAACGACAGCAAGAAGGCGTGGGAGAGCCTCAACAAGAACCTCTCCGACGCCAACAGCGGCAACAAGGAACTGTTCGACAACCTGAGCAATGGCCTGAAGGACGCCAACAGCAACCAGATGCAGCTCAACAGTGGGCTGAACGGACTCGGCGACAGTCTCAACAACGGCCTGAACAACCTGGGCGACGGTTTCACCCAGAGCCTCAACGGCGGCGGCAACGGACTCGGCGGTGGCCTGAACCTCGACGGCGGCGGCAACGGACTCGGCGGTGGCCTGAACCTCGACGGCGGCGGTACGACGGCGCCGCTCAACGGCGCTCTGAACAACGCGCTCAGCGACCTCGGCGGCACGCATCCGAGCAGCAGTCCCCTGAACTCCGGAACGTCGCTGCCGCTCAACCCCTTCCCGTCCCTGAACGGGGGCTCCCTCACCGGCGGTTCGTCAACCGGCAGCACGTCCCCACTCCACCTCAACCCCCGCTCGCTCACCGACGACGGCAGCCCCCACCTCGACGCGGACGGGAATCTGGTCCAGACGTATCCGGACGGCACCAAGACGGTGCTGAACCCCAAGACCGGCCGGCTCGTCACGACCGACCCACACGGTCACACGACCACCACCCAGCTCAACCCCGGCCACGTCATCACCAACCCCGACGGAAGTCACACCCAGCTCAACGCGGACGGCACGGTCACGACGGAGTTCAAGGACGGCACCAAGACGGTGTTCGACCCGTCGCACGGCAGCCTGCAGACCACCAAGCCAGACGGTCACACGAGCACGACCCACCTGAGCAAGCCGATCGACATACCCGATCTGACGAGCGCCGGAAACAACCTCTCGCACAATGGTGGAACCTCCACGCTGAACGGCAGGTCCCTCGACCACGGCGGCAGCAACGTCCACGACGACCCGGACTTCGACTACCTGGACTACGACAGCACACCTTTCACGGGCGGTACGCTGGGCGGACATGTGGGAGGTTACGATACTGCCGGTGCCAACACCTCGCAGGCACCTGCGGGAGGAACACCTCTCAACCCAGGTTTCGGCGCGGGTGGCGCGGGAGCGGGCGGGGCGAACGGGGAACGTGTGCGTACGGTACTGAGCGACGCGAACAACATGTCCGCGTCGCGCCGCAACGGCTCCGTCGCGTCGGCCATCGACGGCGAGGCCATGCCCTTCCGGCAGAACGGGACCCAGACCACCAGTTCGCCCATGGGCGGCGGTGCTCCGATGGGTGGCGGCACGCAGGGCGGTCAGTCCACGCAGAGCGGTGAACGGCAGCGCACCAACTGGGTGGAGGAGGAAGAGGACGTGTGGGGAACCGAGGAAGGCGGAACGCCGGCGGTGATCGGATGAGCGGGACCGAGTACGGCACCGGCGCGGCGCGCGCCCGGCAGGACGAGCCCAACGCCACCGTGGCGGCGAACCCCTTCACGGAGTCGCTCAACGCGCGCCTCTCCGAGACACTCTTGGCCCTGGAGTCCGTGACCGGCGACATGGCCAGGGCCAAGGCGGAACTGAGCCAGGCCACTTACGTGGTGCGGTCCCGGGACCGCACGGTGGAGGCCACGGTGGGACACCAGGGGCAGCTGATGGACCTGAGGTTCCTCGACAACAAGTACCGCACCATGAGTTCCACCGAGCTCGCCGCCTCGGTGCTGGAGGCCGTGTCGCAGGCGAGGGACTCGATGGCCCGTCAAGTGATGTCCACCATGGCTCCGTTCACGCAGCCCCTGCCGGGTGTGCCGCTCATGGACGGCATGGACATCGACTGGGCCGACCTCTTCGGACCGGGTGTTCTGGAAGAGCCGGAGGCGGCGCTTCGCAAGGGCGACGCACGGTTGCGGGACGAGATCGACGAGGACGGGGAGGAGTAGGCGCTGTGGGCGATGTCTTCTCGGCGGATGTGTCGCGCATCCGGCAGTGGCAGAATCTCATGCGCGACATCACGGACATCACGGACAATGCTGTGCGTGATTTCGAGGCCGAGGCCCGCAGCTGTCTCGACTGGGTCGGCAGGGACGACTCGATGTCCGAGGACCTCAGGCCCCGGGACCAGAAGGAGCGCAAGGACACCACGGAGACGGGCACGTCGCTGATGCAGGCCATCGCCGGCATCTCGACGGCGCTCAGGGTGAACGGAAACGTCATCCAGGGCGCTCAGAACAACGCCTCCGAGGCCATCCACGACGAGTCGTCCAAGTCGGGGAAGCACTGATCCGTCATGGCGATCGTGGTTCCTGAATGGGCGAACGTCCTGTTCTTCATCATCATTGGTGAGCGTATGCCGCAGGCCGATGAGGACCTCGCCTACCGGAGCCACGAGTCGTTCAAGAATTTCTCGGGGCGGCTGCACAAACTGTCCGAGCTCCTGGAGGAGTCGATCAAGGCCTCGAGCGGGGCTCTCCCGCCCGAGATCGCCGAACGCTACGTCCGCGCCACCCACATGGTGACCAACGACGGTGGCAAGAACTACGTCACCGAGTTCGCCAAGCAGCTGGACGACATCGCCGAAGGGCGCGTACAGACGTCCATCCAGATCGCCGAGAACAAGATCAACACCATTGTCGAGCTTGCTCTTCTGGCGACGATTCTGTCCTTCCTGGACTCACTGGCGGCCTTCGTCTTCGGAGGCACGGAATCCTTGGCGGCAGCGGCCAGACTCACCGCGCGGTACAAGATCCTGGGCATGATGACGCTGCTGCTCGATCGCATTCATCTCATGCCGACCATCAGCGAGATGCTGGAAGAGATGTTCACCGCGCTCGCGTCCCGTCTGATCCTGATGTGGTCGGCGGCGCCCGGCCGCAAGCCGCACGGCATCGATGTGAAGGACCTGTTCCTCAGCGGAGCGGCCGGAGCGCTCAACGCGGTTTTCGAGCACTTCTTCCACGGCGGCAAGAACATCTTCAAGGGGCTCTTCAAGGACAAGCCCGACCTCGGTCCCGGCTTCAACAAGAAGTTCAACGACAAGAACAACCTGCCGGTGCCGACGCCGAGCAAGAAGCCGCCGCTGACCACCGGACAGAAGATCGCGGCCACCTCCGCCGACCAGACGTTCGACGCCGCGAGCGCGGGTCTGTCGGAGTACCTGACCGGAGGTGCCATCTCCGGCTTCAACTCGATGGACTTCTGGGGCGGCGCCGTCAGCACCCTGTCCATGTCCGCACTCGCCCTGGGGGCCCAGAGGTCCGGCATCAAGATGCCGGACCTCTCGTTCCTGAAGAACCTCAACACCGACCCGTACGCCCCCTCGAAGACATCGGCCGGGGGCACCAGCACCAGCACCGGCACCGGCACCGGCACCGGCGGGAAGCAGCACCTCGCCGACACGAATCCGGGCCTGGCCACGCAGGGCCCCGCCACGCAGGTCCCGGCCACGGGATCGGGTCTGCCGGGCCCGCACCCCGAGTACTCCGGCGACTTCACCGGTGCCGCTCCGGCGCCGGTCCCCACCACCTCGCAGATCGACGTCCCGAACCCGTCCTCCGTCGCCGCGGGCGCCGCGCAGTCACCGGGCCCGGCGACCGTGTCCGGCGGCGGCGGGAGCCAGCCGGCGAGGAACACGGGCGCGCACGGGAGCTTTGACCCGGCGTTCGAGATTCCCGGCGGCGACGCGACGGGCGCGCAGTCCCCGGCGGAGACGGAAGGCGGCACGCTTCCCGCTTCGGGTCACAGTGCCACCGGCGCCACCTCGTCCGGCGCACCCCACACCGGGCCGGGGTCCAGGCCTGCCCACGCAGGGGCCGACGCCGAGGCCCAGAATGCCCCGGGCGACCAGGACAGCGAGGACGCCCCCGGTACCCAGCCGGGCACCACGCCCGTCACCGGCCCGGTGACAGCCTCCGGCCCCGGAACGACCGCCCCGTCCCAGCACGGCCAGGCCACCCCCGCGCCCACCGGCACGGGCACCGGTTCCGGCACGGGCACGGGTACCGACACCGCTGCGGTGACGGGCGCGAACGGCCCGGCCGCCGTGAAGACCGACGGCACCGGCCAGACCCACGGCACCGGCCAGGCCGCCGACACGAACGGCTCCACCCACCGCGGCGCGGAACGCGACAGCGCCGCGGACGGCGTCACGCCCGCTTCGGACCCGAGCCGCCCGGCAACGGCGGCGGACGCGACCGCCGCTGACGGATCGGCTGCCAAGACGCGCCCGGCCGGCCTGTCCGAGGACGTCCGGACCGAGGAGCCGGCCGGTGCGCACGACGACCAGCCCGCCACCGCGTCCCTCGCGACCGTCTCGGCCCCGGCCTCCTCCCGCCCGTCCGGTGACACGAACAGTCGCACCACGAACGACACCGCCACCAACAGCCGCGCCACGAACGACACCGCCACGAACGACAGCGCCACGGACGGCGTCACGACGGACGGCGTCACGACGGACGAAGGTCCGGGAACGTCCGAGACTCCCCGGACGGGCCCTGCCGTGACGGGCCTCACCACCGTCGTCGGCACCGCGCAACGCAAGAAACCCGGGCGGAAGACCGACGCGGCCACCGGTACCGACACGCCTTCCACCGAGCCCTCGCCGGCCGCCCCTGAGGGAACTGGCACGCAGATCGAAGAGGACGCCGCTCCTGTCCCGATACCCACCGTGTTCCGGGCCTTCGACCCACCGGCAGCCCAGGCGGAGAACACGGCCGTGGTCAGCGACTCGCCCGCGACTCCGCACGACTCCGCCGCGGACGACTCCGACGCGGACGACTCCGCCGCGGACGCCGCGGACGACTCCGCCGCGGACGACGCGATCACGGTCGTCGACACCGTGTCGGACTCCGATGACACGCTTGTCGAGTCCGCCGACGGCACGAAGCCGGGGAGCGGAGCAAGGAAGGCCACGAAGGATGCGCCGCCGCCCCGGTCGCGGGAGGAGATCTCCCGGTGGATCGACAGCCTCAGCACCGTGGCCGACGGGTCGCACGATCTCGTCGCCGCGGCCGGTGGGAAGCCGTACCCCCTTGGCGCTGTCGCCGCCGAGGAGGTCACGGTCAGGATGTTCACGGGGGCCCAGCACTACGACCGGCACGCTGATCATGTCCACAGCATTGATGAGCCCTACGTCTCCTGGAGCGACCCGGGCCGGCCGGTGTGGAGGAACACGGGAGAGGATCCGCACACCGTCTTCCGGAATGGTTTCCAGGCACGCAGCCCGGAGAACATCGTGGACATCGTCCAATGGGTGACCTCCCCTCCCGCGGAGGGGGCCCAGTTCGTTTCCACCACGCGCAACAAGCGGCTGCGGAAATACACCGACCGGCGCTACCAGTACGAGATCCAGGGCGGCGTTTCCGGCGTCGATGTCGGAGCGACGCTCGATCAGCTGCTGGAAGAGGACCCGGATCTCGAAGAGGAGATGCCCCAGCTCACCACCTACCGGGACGACGAGGAGGAAGTGGCCTTCGTCGTCGAGATCCCGGCGCAGGCCGTCGTCTCGGTGTTCGACCGGCACACCGGGCGAACCGGGAGATGGAACGAGCTCACGCGGACGGTCGAGTGGTCACAGGACCCGGCAGCGCCTCAGCCGCGCTCCAGGGGAGCCATGGCCGAGGACCCCACGGTGCGGATGTTCACCGGACCACGGCCGGGGGACCCGGCCGCAGGGGATGACCTGAGTGCGGGGGGCGGGTTCGCGCCCGTCATCGCCCTCCCCTCCTCGGACACCGGCCCGTACAAGACGGATTCCGAAGCGGAGCTCGGCAAGAGCACCGGGCTCGTCGACCCGGAGGGCGCGCATGCCGAGGCGCTGCGGTTGTTCGAGACGCTCTGGGGCAAGACCTCGGCCGATCGCAGGCTGCCCGGCCCCCTTCTGAGCGCGGTGACCGACGCCTACACGGCCTTGGACGGATCGCCGGACCGGGTGGGCCGGCTCGTCGCGCGGCTCGACGAGAACGCCGACGGTTTCGACCAGTTGTCCCTGACGGATCAGCACGTGGTCGTCGTGGCCCAGCGGATGCTGCGTGGCACCCCCGAAGACGTGACGGCCGCCCTGGAGCGGGCGCGGTCGGCCGGTGTCACCGTCCTTGAGGAGGATCACTCCGCGCCGTCGCCGGGCTCTAGTGCTGTCCGGACGGGTCCGGCCGGGCTGACCGCCGAGGACCGGGCCGCGCTGGAGGAGGCGGAGGTGTTCCTGCGGGGTGTCCCCCCGCGCGAGCTGGCGCAGGCCGAGCGCTGGGCACACATCCAGGTGTCCGTGGACCACACCTGGTTCATCGACGCCCACCATCCGGAGGCCGCCCGGCGACGCGAACTCATCGAGGCGTTCGTCACCCTG
The DNA here is from genome assembly GCF_040704695.1 of Streptomyces sp. NPDC048411. NCBI lineage: Bacteria > Bacillati > Actinomycetota > Actinomycetes > Kitasatosporales > Streptomycetaceae > Streptomyces > Streptomyces sp. NPDC048411. The sequence goes on along the minus strand of NZ_JBEZKL010000033.1, from coordinate 48,541 downwards.
CTGAGCCACAGCCGGCTCACGGACAGCGCGGACAGAAGCCGCGAGCTCTCCCTGGAGCTGGCCCACCGCTACCGGACGCGGCGGACCACGGGCCTGGTCGGCGGGGCCGACCCGGAACAACCGGATCCTGTGTTCGACGCCGATCTCCCGACACCCGGACCGAGCAGGGTCGTGGGCGACCTCGAACGGTTGATGGAGGAGATTCAACTCGGTTTGCGGGAGGGGAACTTCGACGACGAGGACACCGCACCGGACGCGCCCCGGCCGACGACGACGGCGGCGACGACGACAGTGCCGGAACCGGCCGGTCCGACATCCGCCGGACCCGCACTCCCCGCTCCCGCCCCCTACCGGTGGGACGCGCTGGTCGCGCCCCACGAAACCGCGCCGCCCACGTTCGAGGCGGGACCGCTCGCCGTCCGGCAGCCGGACGGCGGCGATACCGCGACCGGCACCGGGTTCGGTGGCGACTGGGGCGGGTGGAAGCCCGATCTCGACGAGTCGACCGAGGCCATCGGCGGCATCTCGGCGAAGAACTCCGGGCGGCTGCGGCAGATCAGCCGTGAGATGAACCTCATCATCGTGACCCGAGGGGTGAACGAGTACGCCGCGCCCCGGCTCGAAGAGGGAGCGATGCCCAAGCCGCTGGAGATCAAGGCGAAGTCGCTCAACCCCCATGACCGGATACTCGGCGACTCCCGGTTCTCGGAGAAGCAGCTCGGCCTGGGCGCGCTCTTCGATCCGCAGCTGCCCGCCGACCTTTCGTCGTACAGCGAGGAGGAGCAGGCAAAGATCCAGCAGCGGTACGAGAGCCGCAAGAGCGAGTTCGCGAAGTACTCGGCCGAGCTGGCGGAGCCGGACAGTGCCTTCTCCGTCGTCGGCGGGATCATCTACCACAAGGAGGGCGACACCCTCCGGCCGGTGGCCGCCGACATCGACCTGCTGGACCTCTTCACGCCGATCGGGGGGACGGCGCTCACGCCGCGGACCTACGAAAACGCCATAGAGGAGATCAAGGACAGGTTCAGTCCGGTCGTACACGGCGCAGCCATGTACTGGAATCCCACGGACCCCGATGGCAAAGCGATCTACAAGAGCATTGTCGAGCCGATAGACAGGGGAGACGAGAAGGTCGTCTCCTTCTTCAACGACGATCGCCCGCCGACGTACGCAGGCAACTTCTCGCGGAAGAACTCGATCGCGCCCATCGCCTTCCCCTCCTTCGACACAGGCCCGTACAAGACGGATCCCGAAGCGGAACTCGGCAAGAGCACCGGGTCCATCGCCCCGGAGAGCGAGAACGCAGAGGCGCTGCGGTTGTTCGAGACGCTCTGGGGCAAGACATCGGCGGATCGCAGGCTGCCCGGCCCGGTCCTGACCGCGCTGACCGACGCCTACACGGCCCTGGGCGGATCGCCGGACCGGGTGGGCCGGCTCGTCGCGCGGTTCGACGAGAACGCCGACGGTTTCGACCAGCTGTCCCTGACGGACCAGCACGTGGCCGTCGTGGCCCAGCGGATGCTGCGCTCCACCTCCGGCGAGGTCACGGCAGCCCTGGAGCGGGCGAGGTCGGCCGATGCCACGGTCCTTGAGGACGATCACTCCGCGCCGTCGCCGGGCTCTAGTGCTGTCCGGACGGGTCCGGCCGGGCTGACCGCCGAGGACCGGGCCGCGCTGGAGGAGGCGGAGGTGTTCCTGCGGGGTGTCCCCCCGCGCGAGCTGGCGCAGGCCGAGCGCTGGGCACACATCCAGGTGTCCGTGGACCACACCTGGTTCATCGACGCCCACCATCCGGAGGCCGCCCGGCGACGCGAACTCATCGAGGCGTTCGTCACCCTGCTGAGCCACAGCCGGCTCACGGACAGCGCGGACAGAAGCCGCGAGCTCTCCCTGGAGCTGGCCCACCGCTACCGGACGCGGCGGACCACGGGCCTGGTCGGCGGGGCCGACCCGGAACAACCGGATCCTGTGTTCGACGCCGATCTCCCGACACCTGGACCGAGCAGGGTCGTGGGCGACCTCGAACGGTTGCTGGAGGAGATCCAACTCGGTTTGCGGGAGGGGCACTTCGATGACCCCGACGAATCGGTTCACGGGGACCCGGACCAGGTGGAAGTGCACACCCCGGCCGAGGTCCACACCCCGGCCGAGACGATTGAGCCGCCGCAGACCAACGCCCTGTTCGACGCGGACGATGCGGCGGACGACGACGTCCTCGTGTTCGATTTCCTCCCCGACGACCACAGGGCGTCGGTGGAAGTGGTGCGGGGCGAGACGGTCGAGACGGACGAGACGGACGAGTCCGACCGGACGCCCGCGCCGCAGTCCGCGGCCGACGACGTCCCCGCACCGATGTTCGCGGAGACGGCCGTGGTGTCCGTGGAAACGGGGCTGCGGCTGCCGCCGAGCGTCGAGCGGTTGATGAGCCCGATCCGGTTCTACGCCGAGCACACCATCGATCGTTCCGCGCCGAACGTGGACGTCGTTCTGATGTCCTATCCGGGAGCGCTCGGCTTCGTCGACATGGTCCAGACACAGGACACGGGTCACGCGCTGGTCGGGCTGAGGTTTCCGTGGGACCAGCGGTTCGTCAGCCTCGGTTTCCGGATGGCCGAGGACGTCGCGCCCGTGCATCTCGTGGACGGCAAGGCGCCCGGAATCGTCACCCTCGAACCGGGAGACCCGTTCAACGACCCCCGGGCCGAGATCCTCGGCACCTACAAGGTCAACGCGGACCAGCTGGCAGCGGCCTACACGTACACGGCGGAGAACGCCCAGCACACCTACAACCTGGTGTCGTACAACTGCGTCGCCTTCGCGCGGGGTTTCGTGCGGGCCGCGGTCGGCCACGAAGTGGCCCGGTCCGGCACCGTCGCACCGAACTCCCTCATCGAGTACATGCGTGGAGGTACGCGCCGGGACTGGGCCGACAATCCGAGAATTCTGCAGCTCACCCCGGAGGACCAGCTGCTGCTGAGCAGAGCCCGCGCGTGGCTGGACCGTGAGGGAAGCCCGAGGGAACTGGACTGGGCACTGAACCGGGTCTTCCTCGACCACCAGCGTCCTTTGGTGCGGAAGTCGGGGGCCACCACGACCCAGCAACGGCAGTTGGACATGCTGGCGAACCTTGCCCTCATGGGTGCGCACAGGCTGCGCGAGGAGGGTGAGCAGGCCGCACTGAAGCTGCTGGACGAGTTCGGCGACAGGTACGGCACGGCCAGGCATCACGACGGACATGTTCAGCCGACGGTGACGCAGGCGCTGGAACCTTTGCACGCCTACGTGGAGAACGCCGCCGACCCGGACGCCGTCGAGGCGGAAGTCGTTGTCATGACCGGCCCGGAGGGACAGCCGACGGTCGCGGTGAAGATTCCGCACCATCCGGACGTGATCGCCTTCCGGTTCGGGGCGGAGCAGGTGTTCCCGGGCAGCACCAAGTGGGACACGAACCCCGGCGCACTGTTCATCGAACATCCCGATCGGGTGCTCGACCCGGACATCGAGGTCCTCGCGACATACCCGGTCAGCGCCAACCAACTGCGAAAGGGCCTCCCGCACGTCCTGGCCCACATCTCGGCCCCGCACAGCGAGGCCACGTCGAACGCCTCCGGTTTCGTCCGGGGCTTCCTCAAGGACGGGACCGGTAGCGATCCGGTCAGCACCTACATCAGCGCACACGCCTCGTCCAAGTCCTACTTCTCCCATCTCGTCGAGTCCTACTTCCCCTCCCAATCCACCGACACCTTCTTCGAAGCGATGCGGTCCGAAGCCGACCGCTCCTGGAGCGAGCACGCCGCGCCGGTCACCGAACTGTCCAAGAGAGACCAGGAGGCGCTGGACAGACTCCCCCTGGAACCGGACGAGGACATCGCGCTGGAGTACGACACCTGGCGGTCGTGGGCGAAACTCCGGGTGGCACTCGACCACCAGCGGCCGACGGTGTCCGAGGAATCGGCCTCTGTCGCGTCGGAACAGCGCAAACTGCTCCGGGCGTTCACCCGCCTGATCGCGGCGGAACACCGTTTCGCGGGCGAACGGGCGGCCCGCCAGCTCTCCTGGCGTCTCGGTCTGGACTACGGCACATGGCGGTCCACGGACACGCTGCCTCCGCTGCTGGCGTCGGATCCGCCGGCCGCGCCCCCCGCCCCGGAGCCGGAACAGCCCCCCGTCCAGCCCGCCGCGCCCGTCGTACCTGACGCCCCCGCAGCCCTCGTGGCACCCACCGCACCCGATGCTCCGGAAACACGCCAGGTGCCGATCAACGGTGCGGTGCAGGAGATGACCCACGAGAGGGGCTTCCACCGGTTCGCCGTCCCCATCGACGGCGGAACCGTCTACATCAGTGACACCCAGTTCGACGGGCAGAAGGTCGACCCGGCCGTGGAGAACCTCGTCACCAGGTTCGTCAACGGGGGCCTGCCCCTGTTCCGCGTGCAGCAGCAGCCGGCGCCGAGGACGGGATACCAGGGGGAGCCGGTCACCCTGGTCCCGGCGGGCACCGAGGACTTCCCCCGGCACGACGACGTCGACGCGACCGCGTTCGTGGAACTGTCCACCACGCCGGAGGCCGCCGAACGACGCTTCCGCGAGTCGGGCGCCTCAGGCACGGTCCCCACGACCGGGCTGCTCGCCGACGCCGTCGTCGGGCCGGACCAGGACATCGTCATCATCGACGCGAACACGGTCCAGGTGGGGAACCTGGTGGTCGCCATGCTCGCCGACCACCCGCCAGTCACCGTCCCGCCCCGGGCCCGGCCGGCGCACACCGCGATCACGGTCATGGCCGCTCGCGTCGACGAGAACCCGTACAAGAGGCTCCTTGAGGGGCAACTGGCCAAGGTCACGCTCTCCGACGAGCAACGGACGCACTTCCAGCGGGTCCTCGACACCTACGGCACGGCGGGACCGTCCCCTGCCCAGTCACCACCGGCGCCCGGAACCACCGGTCCATCGGGCGAAGACACTCCTTCCTCGGCCGATGAGGGTGTCGTCGATGCCGGTCCCGGGCAGACGGATCCGGAGGTGGACGGCTCCCCGGTCCTGCCCACCATCGTCGTGACTCCCTCCGACGACGGCCCGGAGCCCGTACGAACCGTCGCCGCGGCCCTGGAGACGTCCGCCGACCCGGACCCGGGCGAGGCCGGGCGCCCGGCCGGTCCCGCGCCCTTTGAGCCGCCGTCCGAGAGGCACGTGCGCTTCGCGGACGGCACCGGCCCCAAGTCCGTGACCGACAAGCCGGTGCTGACCGTCGACGCCCAACTCGACACCCGCCGACCGGCCCGCATCGTCCGCTCGCTGCCTGCGCCGCCGACGCACGGCCGGCGCGTCGTGTTCAGCGACGGCAGCGAGATGCCCGTCTACGTGACGGGCAACGGCGTCCAGGGCGTCGCCAGCGGCGCCTACGGGCACGCGCACGTCACGCTCCGCAACGCGGACGGGGTCGTCGAGGAGACCGCCTCCCGGACCGGCCTTTCCCGCACGGAAGGGGGTACCGGCCAGCAGCGTGCGCTGGACGACCTCCTGCGCGCACTGCGGGACACCCCCTCGGTGTTCCACGGCGAGGGGTACCGGTCGCCCGCGTTCCTGGACCGGCACGGCCGCCCGCGCGTCCTGCACGTCACCACCCGCCCGTACGACGACTGGGAGCGGTTCGCCGACGACTTCGGCAAGCCGTTCAAGTTCGACACGGTGCAGCGGAGCCAGTTCTCCGTGGGCTCCAACGTCATGCAGAGCTCCTCGCGGCGCGTGGCTCCCTCGTTCGGGCTCGGCCCCACGCCCGGAAGCATGGGGGCCGCCGTCCGGATCGGCGCGGGCATGGGGCTGACGAAGTCCTACGACTACGCCCTGTACGACCAGACGCTGCAGCAGAGCGAGACCCGGTCCCAGGAGGGCTCGCACCTGCATCTGGTCGACGTCCACTACGAGGTTCAGGTCGTCAGTCCGGAGCACAGGTCGACGGACGAGGTCTTCCCGGGGGAGAGTCACCTCTCCTTCGCCGTGCGCTCCGGCCTGACGGTCCGTCTGCCCGACAGCGTCACCTCGCCGCAGACCGGCACCTGGGCGCCACGCGTCCTGCACTTCGCCCCGGACGCCCACGTCCGCTTCGTGCGTACCGAGGAGTTCGGCCCCGTCGGTCCGCTCCGCGTCTGGGCGCTGAACCAGGTGGACGCCAAGGCGGGCGACCCGGCCCACGAGGCGATCACCACGTTCTTCAGCTCGGACAACTTCCGGCTGATCGCCCAGCGGGCGGTTCAGGGGCCCGTCCCGACCGGCCTGTTGCGGGGCGAGGGAGGACAGCGCCCGCTCGGAGCGTTCGTCGTCGACCGGATGGTGCCGGTCGAGGGTCTGCTGTTCAACGAGACGACGGCCGCGGAAATGCGGTACACCGTGCAGCAGGCGGTGCGCAACGAGCAGGTGATCGGGAGGGCGTTCTCCCAGCAGGTCTTCGGCAGCGCGGGGCCCAGCATCACCTTCGACGAGTTCTTCGGCGGCCCGGCCGGACTGCGCATCCTGCTCGCGCTCTACGCCCGGCACGGGCGGTCCAGCACGAAGGCGCACGCGTTCGGAGGCACCGCGACCCGCAAGATCGCGGGTCAGGTGAAGGACACCCCCACCGATCTGTACATCGTCTTCAAGGACGTCTACGTACGCCGGACGGGCGATGCGGAGCCCCAGAAGTTCCGGGTGTGGAGCCTCGACCGGCTCCCGCGCGGCGAGGCCCGCAGGCTGGCGGGATGGGACGACGGCACGACCCGTTCGCCCCAGGACGGCACCGCGCCGGTTCCGCCCGTGTACCTGAAGCGGGACCGTCCGGTCGTCCTGGGCATGAGCCGGCCCGAGGCCCTGCTGTTCGACTCCGCCCGGACGGACGCCAAGACGCCTGCCGCCGATCCCCTGCGGCCCACCCCGCTGCAGGTCTTCGTCGACCGTGTCATCGAGGAGGCCGCCGCCAGATACCCGGACATGGTCGCCCCGCTGAGCGCGTTGGGCGCACCGTCCGCCCGCGGGTGGATGAAGGCGCCGGAGGCGCTGACGGGAGAGATCGAGCGGTACGAGCTCAAACTCCAGAACACGCTGACCGTCCTCAATGCGCTGTCTCCCGACGCCGTGGCCGCGAACCTGGAGACCCTGGCCACCACAGGGGTGCACATCGCGCTGGTCGCCCCGGGCCCCGGTCCCGGCCGCGTCAGCCGGGCCCATCGTTACATCCGGATCAGCGCCGACCTGACCGACCTCCGCCACGAAGGCGTCCAGGACGATCGCATGCTCCGCGTGGGCACCACGGCCACCGCACGTCTGGACGCGGCGCAGAACGTGGTCCACACCGACGAGTTCGGCGTCGACCTCACGCTCGGGGTGCGGGACAGCGACCGGGACCACCTCAGGATCCCGGAGAACATGGGCTACCTCGGAGTCGGGCCGCGCAAGGTACTCAGCACCGGCCGCCGCACCGGCTACGGCTCCACGGCGTCGTACGAGACGATGCACATCGGCACCACCACGTCCCAGCTGTACTCCTACCGCCTCTCCCTGCGGGCGCAGATCGGCGGATACTGGCGCGTGCGCAGCCTGCTGCGAGGGACCGTGTCGCTCGGCCTGCTCGGCACCCAGCCCTTCGTCTTCCACGAGCCGTTGACGGATCTGGTCGGCGGCGACGAGGCGACGGGACGCGTACTCCTGGCCGTGGCCGACGAACACACCACCCCGGGGCCCGACCCCGTCCAGGAGCCGGGACGGGAGCCGGGTCAGGGGCCGGGATGGGAACCGGGGCAGCGGCAGGGACCGGTGGAACCGCGTGTCACCAGGCTGACCGCCCACCGGGCCAGGAGCCTCATCACCGGCTCCCGCACCGACGCACCCGACAATCCCTTCCGCGACCTGCCGTACCACGTCCTCGGCGTGGGGGCACACCCCGAACTCGTCGAGGCGGCCGCGGCGGCCCTGAACGAGGCGTCCCACGGCTCCTGGCACGTCAGCGAGCCCGGCGCGCCCGCCTACGAAACCGCACTGCGGTCCCTGCTGTCGCAGTACCTGACGGCCAACCACGACCAGTCCACGGGCCCCGTCGGCCACTCTGTCAACGGCCTCTTCGGCGCGGGTCCCTACCTCGACCGGCGGGGCCTCCTGCTCCACCGCCTGCGCGTGGAGTACCCGAGGGTGGTGACGGACCCGATGCACCTCGAGATCGAGCAGATCCTCGGCGCCGACACCCAGACGTCGGGTTCCCTCGTGAACATCGACGGTGTCACCTGGGGCGTCGCGCTCTCGTACTGGCGGACCCACGACGAGGGCCCCGGGATCTACGGGTCCTACGGCGGGCTCGTCAACAGGACCATGTCGTCGATCACATCCGACACGGTCACCCGTTCGGCCCTGGAGGACGTCAACGCGACCATCAAGGGCCGTCAGGTCATGGTCAGCGGGGACACCGTTCACGAAGTCGCCGCACACGCCAACGTGGACGGGCTGCTCAAACCCGTGCACACCCTCGCCACCCTGCACCGCGACCACTGGGCGGCACGGCGACTGGACATCCCCTCCGGCTGGTACGGCCACGTCTCCGAGAAGACGGCCCACCGCCTCGGTCTCCTCCAGGACCACCTGGGCGACGTACCGCTCTACACCGAGCGGCGCTGGGAACCGCTGCTGCCCGGCGACTCGCTCGCGGTCTACCCCGTCAACAGCCTCGACACCAGCGCCGTGCTCGCCGAGTTCGAACGCAAGCTGCGGGCCGCCGGCGTCGGCCAGACCGGCAGGGAGCGCATTCGTTCCCTGGTCGGCTCCCGGCCCGTGCGGGCCCTGCGCGGTCAGATGTCCTCGACCGGGAAACACACACAGGTGCGCGCCGGTGTGTCCGTCACCAGGCTGAGCCTCGGCGGGAACATGGCGGTCGAGATCCGGCTGGTTCCCGGCATGCCACAGTTCGACGGTCTCGGGCACGGCACGGTCCTCAAGATCGGCCGGCAGGCCACCGAGACGGGCGAGCAGTCCTCCGGCAAGCTCAAGAACTGGGCCGTCGCGGCGGTCGTGGCCCACAACATCCGTACCGGCAACGGGCTGTTCAGGGCGGCCGGCCCGAGCTTCATCGAGCGTGGCACCAGTACCCGCCAGAGTGCGAACAGCCGTACCGAGGCGCGTTTGAAGGGCAAGGCGCTCACCCTCGACGAGCCGTACACCGAGCAGTTGACGTCGTACGACCTCCATCTCTCCTTCCACCGCGGTGACGGAATGCCGCCCATCGAGCACTCCGGGCCGGTCGGTCGCATCCGCGACCAGGTGCCGATGAGCCTGAGCGTGCCGGCCGCGGACGCCCCGACCACGTCCGGCGCTCCGGCCACCCCTGGCGCTCCGGCCACGTCCGACGCGCCGACCGTCTCCGACGATCCGCTGGGTGTGCCGCGGCCGACGCAGCCGGAGCGGGCGGTCACCCTGTGGGCGTCGGGGGACGTCACACGGCAGAAGATCGACGAGTGGCGCACCCGCGGTCTTCCCGGCGGCCGGCCCTTCACCCCCGCCGAGACCGGCTGGTTCCCCGGTCGGGTCACCGGCCTGGACACCCTCGAGGAAGCCGCGGCCGTGGTTGTCGCCCGCGCCTACGGCGCACAGCTCGGCCTCTCCGGCGGGCAGCGGGCGACCGGTGAGGAACTGGACAAGGCCCTCGCCAAGGCCCGCACCACGGGACTGACCAGGGCGGGCACCGCGTCCGCGCTGGCGCTGCGCGAAGGCATGAGCAACGCGAGCCTGACCGCGTTCTACGACGACACCACCACGGCCCGCGGCCACCAGGTGCTCGGACTTACGGACGACGCGCTGGTCGGCAGCGCATCGGGCGTGTTCCGCCTCTACTCCCGGCCCGAACTCGCCGGTGCCCGGCTGCTGTCGGTGGCCCCGACGGCCAAAATGGAGAGCGCGGTCAGGAACACCGCCGGCGGCGACAGCTCGATCAGCATCAGCCACGACCAGCAAATGGTGCTCGCCGGCAGTGCCTCCGCCAGCACGGCGGAGGCGGGGCGGGCCCTGCCCGGCTTCTCGCCCGCGGACGGGTCGGGCACCGAGGCCCAGGGCAGCAAGCAGGTCGACGCCGGCGCGGGGCAGATCACCCTCAAGCCGACGGTCGGCCAGGCGTTCCTGTTCGAGGTGCCGACCGCCTGGCTCGCGGTGACCGAGGTGGAACACCAGATCAAGGACAGCAAGCCGGCGCGGTGGTTCTCCGGCCTGCTGGGCCCCTTCGGGCGCGTACGGCCCGGCCCGCAGGCCGTCGAGACCCGAAGCCACGTCCTGACCTGGCTCAGCGAGGACGTCGCGCGACAGCACGGGCTGATCACCGACGACAACTTCCCGTCCCACGTCTCCGACGCCTGGGCAGAGGTCTCCAAGGCGGGCAAGGCGTGGGAGAAGGCGGACAAGACCTACTGGGACAAACGGCGTTCGCTGCAGACGGGCCGCGAGGAGCTGCGCGACGAGTACCGGGGGACCCAGAGCCGGCTCAGCTCCGCGAAGCGCAGGCTGGAGAAGTACATCGACAGCTTCGGGGGCCGCTCGCCGGAGGCGACCCAGGGCCGTGCGGCCGTGCGCAGTGCCAAGGAGGCCGTCGCCGCTTCGCAGGCCGCGCTGAGCGAGGACATGGAGCGGCTGAGCCCCTGGCACACGGCCGCCGTGGACGCGGCAGCCGAGTACCACCGGGTGCGGGCCGCCGCGGACCGGCTCACCCGCTGGCACCGTCTGCCGCTCGACGACGCGGCGCAGGGCCCGGACGCGCCCCGGCAGGGAGTGCCCAGGCCGTCCGAGGTCACCTACCGCGAGCCCGCCCCCGTGGCACCGGCCGCTCCCGAGCCCGCTCCGGACCGTTTTGGCGACACCACGGCGGACGACGGCGTCCGCACGCTCACGTCCCCTCCGACGGTCGGCGGCAGCCCGTGGCCCGGCGCGGACCAGTACACCGTCCACGACACCCCGCAACACCGCGACAGCTTCTTCCACGCACTCGCCGGAGCACTGAGTCACACCGCGCCCGCGGCTCTGCCCGGCCACAGCCGGACCGGCGACGCCGGTGCCGATGACACCGGTGCCGACGGCGCCCGGGCCGACGGCGCGAACACCACCGTCGCGGTGCTGCGGTCGCTGTTCGCGGACACGCTGACCGCGAACGACAACCAGTCGCTGGTGCAGAGCCTCGACCCGGAGGCGTTCGGCACCCTCACCGCGGACGAGATCGCCCGAGCCGGCATCACGTTCCGCGAAGGCAGCCCCGAGCACAAGGAGTTCACCGACACCCGCCGGATCCCTCTGCACCACCGGCTCCCCGCCGACCAGCGGGCCCGCCTGGCCGCCGTACTGCTCCAGAGCGACGGCACCCGGTCCGACGACACCGCCTGGCAGGCGAGCGCCGCCGACTTGCTGCCCGCCCTCGCCGCCCGGGTCTTCGGCGCGCGGGTGACCGTGGTGGGAACCGGAGGCCTCGTCACGGAGTTCGGCACGGGTGCCTCGGGTGCCTCGGGTGCCTCGGGTGCCTCGGGTGCCTCGGGTGCCTCGGGTGCCTCGGGTGCCTCGGGTGCCTCGGGTGCCTCGGGTGCCACGGGAGCCACGGGAGCCGGGGCACCTCATTTCGTGCTGCAGCGGGCGGGCGGCCACTTCCGTTTCGCGCTGCCCACAGGCGTGCTGCCGTCCGGTGACGTCCTGTCCGCCGAGGCGCGAGAGGAGCAGCCCGAACCCGCGAAGAAGGCGGCGCGGGAAACCGTCGTCACCCGCTCCGGGGAACCGTCGCCCACGCCGCCCCGGCGGGTGGTACGCCCCGCCCACACCAACGCTCCCTGGAACACCCGCCCGGCCGACGGGACCGGCTACACGCGACGCGAGTCCGCGCTGCTGGTCGGCCCCGACGGCACCGAGTACCGGCTCCAGGAGCCGACCGGCGACAGCAACGGCTTCTGGCAGGCACTGGAGACGTCCCTCGCCCCGGACGCCCCCGTCACCGGGGAGCGGCTCCCGGAGAAGCCGAGCGGCGACGGCGACGGCAACGACGACGGCTTCTGGCAGGGCGTGGAGAGGTCCCTCGGCCGGAGGGACCACCTCCCGGTCAACCGCGTCGTCGGCCAGCGGCTCCCCGACGACGCCGTACTCGACCGCGAGACCCCCTTCCCCCACGAGATCCTGCTGTGGGCGAAGGTCGACTCGTCCAGGGTCGGGCAGGTGCCCCCCAAGAGGGGCGCCGTCCCCAACCCCGAGCAGGATGCCATACGGCGTGGCGCGGGAACCCTCACCGACGAGCAGCGCGAGCAGTTCCGGACCAACGGCGGACGCCTGCCCGACGACGTCGAGCTGACCCCCCGCCAGCGCCGAGACCTGATCAAGGCCCAGCTGTTCCTGGGCAACCACTGGAACGCCGCCACCGCGGCCACCGCCGCCCAGGTGGCCGCCAACAGCTACGGCGCCGAGATCGTCGTCGTGAACGAGGACGGCACCCACGAGGCCCATCGCCCCGCCGCCCCGCACTCCACCGACCCGCACCCCGGCCGGCGGATCACGCTCTTCCGGCGTGGCTCGGAGTACCTCCTGGGCCGGCCCGACAAGCCCGCCACCGCCCAGGCCTCGCCCGACACCGAAACCCCCGCCACCCCGGAGCCCACCCCGCCCGAGCCCGGTACCCCTGCCACCGACCCGCAGTCCGAGCCCGAGACCAGGCCGGCGCAGCCCGCCCCGGAGGAAGGCGGGCTCGGGGACCGGCTGACGGAGCGGCTCGACACCTCCCCCTTCATGGAGACACACGTCTCCCGGCAGGACCTGGCCGGCCTGAGCCACAACTCCGCACTCGACGTCACCTGGACCCTCAACCCGGACGCGACGGTCCGCGTGAAGGACGCCGGTTTGACGCCCCTGGACCGGGCCCGCCTGCTGCTGCGCCGACCGGAACTCGACGAGGAACTGGCCGCGGAACTGCGTACGGTGCCCGCTCTCCGAGCGTCGGACGAAGCGCGGGCGGACCCGGAAGCACAGACCCCCGAGGACCTGCGGCCCTGGTTGGAGCAGCTCGACCAGGACGCCGACGGGTACGTGCCGGACCGCGCCGGGCGGCCCGACCACTTCCCCGCGACACGGGCCGCGGCCTGGCAGCGCTATCGCGCGTCCCACGAACGGGTCGCCGAAGTGCACGCGCTCCGTCGGCGCCGGCGGATCGAGGCGGCCCGCGGTGTCCCGGTGCCGGACGCCGACGCCCCGGCCAGGGACGCCATCGCACAGAGTGCCGCACGCATGCGACTGCGCATGGACGAGGACGCGCTGCGCGCGTGGGGGCACACCGACCCCGAGGGTCTGGTCGTGCGGTACCGGGCCCACACGTCGGCGTCGTCCCTCTCGGACGAGGCGGGTACGGACACCTCCGTCGCGCCGGTGCGCGTGGAGAGGACGCTGTACTCCATCCCCGAGGAGGTCCCCGGGACCGACGGCGGACTGTCCGGCGCCACGCCCGAATCCGGCCGCCCGGAGGAGACCCGCCCGGAGGAGACCCGACCCGAGGAGACCCGACCCTCGGGCACCCGGGTGGGACGGCGTCCGGCCCCGTTGCACATCACCGTCACGGACAGCACACAGGACCTGCCCCCCGGCGCCACCACCGACTACGTGGTGAACGTTACGGACCCGGCGGGCGGGCCGGTCTTCCAGCACGTCACGGCGATCGGCCTGTCCGGTGCCGAGGAGTCGAACGCCCCGCAGCACAGCGACGACGGCGTGCCGCGCCTGGTCGGCGTCCGGCAGGACCTGGCCGCCCCGGAACACCCGGCACTCCAGGTGTCGGCCGACGGCACCCTCGCCGTGAGCACCGAGAACGAAAGCCGGGAGGCGTTCGCGAGCCGGGCCGCCTTCGAGCGGTCCCAGGCCCTGCTCCAGGCCACCGGGGGTTCCGTACGGCTCGCCCTGGACGAGAACGTCTCGGTCACCGTCCGGCACAACGGAACCGAGCGCACCCTGTACCGGGTTCGCCCCGACTTCCTGGAAGACCCCACGGACGTCTGCCGCGACCTGGCCGGTCAGGTGCTGGGCGGCATGCCGGACCACCTGGTCTTCCGCGATCCGGACGGGCACACCGCGCTGGGACCGATGAACGCCGCGGACGGGCTCAAGGTCAGTGAACTGCACCGCCTCGCGCACGCCATCGTTCAGGTCGTGGACGGCCAGGCGAGTCCCGGCGTCGTCCCGGACACCTTCTGGGCCGCCGGAAAGGCGCGCGGACGCGGGGCGCGCGCCGCCGCCGCGTCGTCCCCGGCGTCGGCAACCACGCCGTTGCCGGGGCAGCGCTACGGCGCTCTCCTGAACACCCGCCCGCATGCTCCGGCGGGGACCAGGCCACGGGTCGACATCAACCAGGACGCCTGGCCGGCCGTCGGCGAGGGCTACCTCACGCAGTCCATCGGCTCGCAGAACGAGCAGGGCCAGTTCACGCTGGAGGACCACGCCGGCGCGTTCCACCCGGTCGACAACCCCTTCGGTTACCACTACGCCGCCGTGGTGCTGGCCGCCGAGGACGGCAGCTCGCACGTCACGCTGGAGAACTACGCACGGCGCGGCAGTACTCAACGCGCTCTCAGAGACGCCGTCGGCCGGAATCTGGAGCGGTACGGCGACCGCCTGGAGGAGATGCGGGCGGCCTACGAGGCCGAGGAGAGCACGGCCACCGGACGGGCCCGTGCCTCGGCGCGGGCCGGCGTCCTCGCGACGCAGGCGCTCATCGCCGTACGTGAGGAGCGGGCGGCTCGGGCGCACGCGGCGGTGGCCGGACCCGGCACGGCCGACGCGACGCGCACGGCACCGCAGGCTCCGACGCCGGCGGAGCGGGCCGCCGTCGGCGCGCTCGACCGGTACTCCGGCGGTCAGGGGCTGAAGACGCCCAGCACCCTGTGGCACATGCGGCTCGTCAGAAAGTGGGGCAACCAGACCTTCCACGACCAGCTGGCAGGCATGCACGAGCACGACAGGCCGGGCATCGTCGTCAACCCGCTCACCGCGGTGGTCGTCGGGGCGCACAGCTCGCCCGACGAGCTGAGCAGCCGGTTCACCTTCGCGGAGAGGGCGGCCGACCTGACCGAGGACGACCGGCCCAAGCTCCGTTTCCTGGCCCGCCGAGTGGCCCGCGTCGCCCTGTGGAACCACCACAACCGGCTCCCCCTGCCCACCATCGGCGTCTCGGCCGGCGGCAACGGCGTCCGTGACGGGATGCCCGCCCTCCCGGACCGGGACCGACGGGCACGCGTGACCGGCGGGCGGAGGCTGGACTCGGTGCGCGCGATGTTCCTCGACGAGCTGGACCAGGCGCTGGCCAACCTCCAGAAGGGCGCGGATCCTGCCACCGCGGTGACGGCGAAGGACTTCGAGGTGCAGCGCGAGAACCGCGGACGGCGGCTGCCCGAGACGACCGCGCAGTCACGGTCCCGGGTGCCTGCCGACCCTCGCGAACTGCGCCGACGGGCCGTGTTCACCATCGAAACCCACCCGGCGGGGGAGCGGCCCGCACCCACGTACTCCGACACCCTCGACCGCCTCGCCCAGGGCTCGCCGCTGATCGCCTCGTTCCTCGACAGGTCGCCGCGCACCCCGTCGACTCCGGGGCAGCAATCGGGACCGGGGCTGCCGTCCCCCCTGACCGCCGGACCGACGACCCCCATGAGCGCGCATGCCGTGCCCGGCATGCTCACCGTGCCGCTGACACGTCTGGCCCGCCCGGTCAGCGCACCCGCGGGCATCGACGTCGGGCGTCTGCTCAGCGACATCCGGGCAGTGGAATCCGCCGGCGGTTCGACGACCAGCGACGGTTCGACGATCAGCGACGGTTCGACGACCACCGGTGGCGAGCGGCCGGATCCCGGAAAGGGGCGTGCCGACGAAGGGCGGCCGGATCCGTCCACCGGCACCGTCGAGCGTGATCCGTGGGCACCCGGCCCGTCGCGGTCGGCGGCCACGCCGCCCGCACAGCCGCACCGGAGCGCCGGGACCGGACCTGCGGACACGACCGACGACGTCACGGCCGACGACGTCACGGGGGAGGACTCCGTCGAGAGTCCGGACGAGGCGACGGCCAGGGCGGTCGAGATTCTGGCCGAGCACCGGGTGCATCTGCGGCTGGTCATTGGCATGGACGACGACACCGTGGCGTTCCGTGAGGTGCAGACCGGCTGGGTCGAACGTGTGGCCGCGGCCCTCGGGCCCGACTACTCCTCGACCGCTGGGTTGTGGGACGAGTCGGACGCCCATGACGTGGCCGACGCCGTCGCACAGGAGCGCAGGGAACGCGCCGTCACCGATCCGCGCTTCGCCGAACTCGACGGCGTGCGGGCCGGGATGAGGCCGCCACGGCCTGGCCACAACACGGGGACACCTTCCCGCATGCTCCAGTTGGGGTCGGCAGGACACGGGGTCGGCGGCCTGCTGTGGAACCAGGGTGTCGTCGAACGGGAGAGAGCCCTCAGTGCCCATTACGGAGTGACCATCGGGCCTTCGAGCCAGCGCCCGAACATGCACTTCAGCCACTCCACGCTCAGCAGGATCGAAAGTGTCCTGGCCAGTCTGCCGCGGGAACACTTCAACGGCCTGGTCGCCATCACACCCGGACCGTCGAGCGACGGAAGCGCTGCCAGCGAGTACGACTCGGAGACTCAGACCGTCGTCGTCGTAGCCCCGTACGGGTTGCCGTCCTGGATCATGGCCCAGTTCAACCGGGGCAGTGACTGGCAGCGACGGGCGATGGACCGAGTCTCCATGAGCGAATACGAGGGAATCAGCCGGCGTGGCGACCGGACCATCGGCGTGTCCGGACAGCGGCGCCAGATCATGGGCGGCGTGTCCGACGTGCTGGCGCACGGCAACTTCATGAAGTGGCTGGTCCGGCACGAAGTCGGTCACCATGTCGACCAACTCAGCAGTTGGATGCAGAATCTCATCGAGCTAACACATTTCGGCGGTTGGCGAGTATATGACAACCTGAGCAGCGTCATGCTGGTCAAGCTTGTCCTGGATAAATTCGGGCTCGGTGACGGCAGCGAACCCCTGAGCAGTAACGGACTGAGCCTGCTGGCGGAGGCAGCATCGCCCCTTCACCCGCGTTACAAGCCGGACAGGGCCAAGATGTTCAGGGAGCTGCGCGCGGTCTTCTCCCATCAGCCCGCCGACTTCAGGAACCGGCTCGAGAATGTCATCCGCTTCGGGCAGATGGCATTCGCGCACCCATGGATGCTTCCCGACGGTGGCGGGGACCTGCTCGACATCCATGGCCGGATGTACCACGTGACCAACGACAACCAGTGGGTCAGCTACCTGCGGTCGGAGCGTGACAACCACGCGGTGTCCAACTACCAGTTCTCCAAGCCGATGGAGTGGTTCGCCGAGGCGTACGCGGCCTTCTACGACCCGGATCCGGCGCCCCGTCAGCAGTTGCATCCCCATACGGTGCACTGGTTCACGACCGAACTGCCCCAACTCCTGGCCCAGCCCGCCCCCGGCTCTTCCAGCACCCCCGGCCCTTCCGGCGGACACGGGCAAACGCGTGCCTACCCGTACCGCCCGGACGCGGACTGGGAGACCAAGTCCCGCCGTGTGCTCCAGGACGCGTTGGTGAACGCGGTGGCCCGCGGGGAGATCGGCACGGCCTATACGAACGGCCTGGTGAAGGCGCTCGAAGCGTCCGGCGTCGGTCTGGCTTCCGCCGGTGGAACCGGTGGCCGGGATCGTGACACCGGCACCGGCCGACCGGCGTTCTGGTCGTCTCCGGTCAGAAGCCTGCTCCCTTCGACCCGGGCCTCGGAGGCGCACGAGATGTCGGTGCAGGAGCGTCGGGCGCTGACACAGCGGCTGCGGCAGGAGCTGTTCCCGCAGGAGGCGGGGGCGGCGGGTGCCACGACGGACGCCGACGTCCGGCGGCGCTGGGCCCCCCTCTTGGCGCAGGCGCACACGGACCTGGGCCTGCTCGGTGGGAAGGAGCGGGACCGACTGCTGGCGGGCGCCGGGCAGATCATGGCGGGGCGTCACCAGCCGCCGCCGATTGTTCGCGCGGACGTCGCGCCCGGCTCGCCGGAGGCGGCCTACCTCTCCCTGTACGACGACATGGCGGCGCTCGTCGCCGCCCGACTGCGCCGTTCGCCGCGCCCCGACCTCCCGCCGGAACGGCAGCCCGCCCGGCTGCTGTCCGAACTGCTGCGCGAGGAGTTCGGCACGCGGGCCACCAGTGGTGGCGTGGGCGGCGGTCCTGGGAAGTGGCTCAAGAAGCGGCTGACCGGCCGCCGCTCCGAGACGGACCCGCCCGAGGCGGGTCCTTCCGGCACGAGCGGTTTCTTCCAGCCCGGCCCGTCCAGCCAGCACGGCACACCCGGGCAGTACACGTATCCGCAGGGACCGCATCCACAGACCCCGTACGCACAAGCCCCGTACGTACAGGCCCCGTACGCCCAAGGACCGTACGTGCAGGGACCGCACCTCCAGGGAAGCTGGACGACGCCGCAGGTCCCGTACGCGGTCCCGCAGGCCCCGCACTCCGCCTCGCAGGCTCCGTACGGCGCTCCGCAGGCCGCGTACGGTGGGCACGGTCCGCAGCCGGACGCCTCGGGCAGCTCCGTGCCGCAGCAGCAGGCACAGCACCGCCCCGCGCCGCTCGCGAGCACGCGCCCCCGGAACTGGCCGACCGGGGTGGCCGTGCAGTGGCGGGAGGGCAACAACGGCGGTGTCCACATCGTCGGCTCGGGCACCGGTGGACAGGCGGTGGTGAAGTTCCACACCGACATCGCTTCCACCGTCTACGCCGACGAGTTCATCCGCAGTGTGTCGGACGTGCACATCCCCGCCTCGCGGGTGCTGCCCCGGGGATCCACCGATGCCCAGGCGCTGGAGTCGATGATCGCGAGGCACGACCCCTACTGGCCGAACGCGCACCGCGAACTGCTGAACGACTACACCCATGTCACGGTCAGTGAGTTCGCCGAGGGCACCCCCCTCTCCCGGCTGAGCGTGACGGAACGCCGGGCCCTGCTCGCCG
Organism: Streptomyces sp. NPDC048411; assembly: GCF_040704695.1. Lineage (NCBI taxonomy): Bacteria > Bacillati > Actinomycetota > Actinomycetes > Kitasatosporales > Streptomycetaceae > Streptomyces > Streptomyces sp. NPDC048411. Next base: position 29,529 of record NZ_JBEZKL010000033.1, on the reverse strand, counting down.
ACACCGATTCGCTGCGCCGCATCGGTGGACTGATGATGGTGACCGACCCCTTCCTCGGCAGGTCCGACCGTCTCTGGGTCGCCCCCTCCGGCAATACGGTCATCAACTGGGACAACGTGCTCTACAGCGCCCGAGAGCGCCGGGTGACGGCGATCGACAACGACACCGCGTTCATGGACGAGGGCTTCAACGCCGCCGCGCACGCCGCGGAGCTGGAGCGGTACTGGGCCGACGACAGCATCGAACGGCTGGCGAACGAGCTCGTCGCCCACCAGATGGGCTTCGCCTCAGGGCTGCACCGCACCCAGGCGGCCGAGGCGCAGGACGAACTGGAGCAGGGCGCGCGGGAGGCACGGGGCCGGATCGGCTCCCGGGCTTTGCGGCAGGGGCCCGTCATCCTGCAGCACTTCAGGGACCTGCTGCCGCAGGAGGACGCACCGAACCCGGCCTTGACGGGGGCACTGGCGCAGTACGCGCACTCCCTGTGGGACAGGAGAGGTGCCACCCGCAGGCCGGAGAGCGCGCTGGCCGAGGTGGCGTCGGCGGCCGCGTCGGTGACGCCGTACCCGCCTGTCGACCCGGACGTACGCGAGCGCTGGGCCGACCATTTCCAGCACGCCTGGCGGACCCTGAAAGGCCTCGACCCGCGGATGCAGGGCCCGCTTCTGGCCGAGGCGGGGCAGATCATGGCCGGCCGTCACCAGGCGCCACCCCTCGACCGCTCCGGCGCCGCAGGTGCGCCCGAGCACCCGTACAGCACGCTGCACCACGACATGACCGTTCTGATCGCCGAGTCCCTCTACGACTACTCGGGCCGACCGGACGCGGTGCAACAGGCCCAGACCCTCTCCGAGCAACTGCGCCGGGAGTTCGGCACCCAGGCGACCCGGGGCGGCGTGGCGGGGGCGCGCGGCCCCGCCACGGCGGAGACGGCGGGGGCTTCGCAGGGGGAGACGTCACGGAGCGGGGCGTCTGTGACGCTGCTGGACGGGGCGCCGGAGGAGGAGCGGCTGATGGCACTGGCCGCAGCCGCGCACGTCGAAAGTGGAGAAGGAGGGGGCATCACCTACGTGGACACCATCGGCCCCTTCACGCCCACCCCGCAGAAACCGAGAAGACTCGGCCGTTGGGTTCGGAATGTCCGGCTGGGGCATACGCAAGTTGATCCGAATACGTATAGGTATCTGATGCGTATGGGCGCCCTCGGGCTGCAGCATACGAAGGTGGTGGTGCGCTCGGAGGCAGAGGTGCGGGAGCGCAAGGAGAAGGAGGAACAGGCCCGCGAAGATCGACAGGACAGGCCCTAGGGCCGCGTAGGCATCGAGGTGACGACTCGGTGTGTGAACATGGCCGACACACGTGCGTACGTCCCGCGCCTGCCGACCAGTGTGCGGATGTGAACCACTTCGTCTGTGAGAGGCTGGAACCGGATGCCCGACGTGGCTGAAACACCTGAGCGCGACGAACCGCTGACAGACGTCCCGGAATCGATTCTGGAGGCTGCCAGGGCGGCCCCCGACCACTGGTTCGGCATGGTAGATCCTGCGTGGCGGGGAGAGGACACTCCACCGGCCTGGGCGGTGGTCGGACAGTACCGGTCCGACGCCGACGGGGAGGTGGTGGAGTGGCAGTACAACGACGACTACCGGCCCTCCCCGAGCGCGAACGGCTGGTCGGCGCCCACTGATCCGGTCGACGAGGCGATCCAGCTCGCGGCCACCGGGTACGGCTCGCAGGACGAGGTCTTCCGCCTGCTCGCCGACGCGGAGGTCGGCGTCATGCTCGCGCCCGACGGGAGCCCGGTCGAGGCATGCAGTCCGGACGGCACCCCTGTCGTTCCGGTCTTCACCTCGGACCCCCAGCTTTGGTCCGGCGGGCGGTACGCGGCGCGCACCGTCCCGGTGCGGGACCTCGTGCGGGAACTCGACGAAGAGACCTATCTCCATGTGAATCCCGCGGGCGCGGTCAGCATGACCGTTGCCCCCGAGCAACTGGCGACGGAGACCGTGGCCGAGCAGCCGGCGGAGTCCACCGCGGCGGCTCCTCAGGCCGAGCCGGACACCGGGGTGGACGACGACGCCCCTCCCGCGAGCAAATCTTCGGCGAGTGATCCTTCCTCCTCGCAGCCCCCGGACGACCCCATACGACGCGTGGAGACCGTCAGCCTGCCCGACGCCGAGCCCGAGTCGGACGGCGAGCCGGACACGGGGCCGGATCCCGAACCGGACCCGGAGCCGGACACTGAGCAGGACCCCGATCCGGACCCCGAGCCGGACGGCGATCCCCGAAACGGCAGCCGCACACCGGTTTCCTCCACGCAGGAACATCTCGTCAACATCCTGAGCGGTGGAGCCGGCTGAGCAGGTGTGCTGATCCCCGGCCGTGAGGTGTGACGGTTGCCGTGTTTTGGCAGCCGGGCAGCACCTGTGCGAGTCTGCTCTCTCTCATTCGAAAGGATTGGCCCTGATGCTCGGCATGGTTGTCTGGGACGTCCGCTCTCGCGCTTCGACGCGAGAGCGGTAGCGGCCGCCTGCCTCAACGCACACACCTGTCCGACGGCCGGGTGTCGGTTCGGTCTGCTCCTCGTCGAAGTGCTTCTCATACCCCTGCACGTTCGACCACGAGGAGTACGTGGTGTCCACGATCCACTGGACCCAAGGCCAAGGTCCCACCCACCAGTCCGCCCGCTGGCATTCCGAGAACGGCACCGCCCGTCCGCAACACGTCGTCGTCGCCGACGACCGGACGAGGGCCGACGACGCCTACCGCCAGGCGTGCGAAGGAACGGCCCTGCTGTGGCGAGGCGACTTCCACAACGCCCGGCAACTCCTGCAGGCGATGGGCCGCCGCATCGATCGCAAACCGCCCAGAACCGGTACCTCCGCCGGTGAGTCCTTCCACCTGCACCGCCGAGCCGGCAGCCACCGCGCCCGTGTCCTCGGCAAACTCCTGGTGCTGCTGGGCGACGACCACACCCTGGCGTTGCGCCGGGCTCCCGACGTTCGCCAGGCGTGCCGGGAAGCCTATGGCCCGCCGGAGGGGCCCATGGCGGTCTCTCTCAAAGAACTGCTGGGAGTGATCGGCGCGCACCAGTGGCGAGTGAAAGGCGTCGATGTGCCGACACTGGGCAAGCGCATCCACCCGCACTACGGTGTGTTCGCGCCCGTCAGAGGCGAGTACGTCGACCTGGTCGCCCGGGCGCCCCTTCCGGTGACCCGGAACGCAGCCGCCACCGGTACGGCATTCGACCTCGGTACGGGGACCGGCGTCCTGGCTGCCGTCCTGGCCCGCCGGGGGATCCGTCGCATCGTGGCCACGGACATCAGCCCGCGCGCCTTGACCTGCGCCAAGGAAAACGTCCGTCGGCTCGGACTCACCGACCGTGTCGACGTGACGGGCCCGTGCCTGTTCCCGGAAGGCCGCGCCGACCTCGTCGTGTGCAACCCGCCCTGGCTCCCCGCCCGTCCGGCCGGCACCATCGAGCAAGGTGTCTACGACCCGGACAGCACCATGCTCCGAGGCTTCCTCGCCGGACTGTCCAGCCATCTCCGACCGGGCGGCGAGGGCTGGCTCGTCCTGTCGGACCTGGCAGAACACCTCGGCCTCAGGACACGTACGCACCTGCTCGACGCGATCCGGGCAGCGCACCTCAGAGTCGAGGACAAGATCGACATCAAACCCCGGCATCCGCGGTCCAGGGACACCAGCGATCCACTGCACGCCGCACGAAGCGCCGAGACCACGTCCCTCTGGCGGCTGACCGCCGACACCCCATGAGGAGCGGGTGAACCTGCCCGGGGCACAGGTGTGTTCATGAGAGGGCTTGCCAACCCTAGAATCAGCGACTGAACACTGGGCGGGTCATCGACAGCACGTGTTCTGAGGCAATCGGCACACCAGGTCGGCCCGCCCGTGGTGTCACATCAGAGCGTCGTATCCACGTGTCACACCGACCCCACCGGAAAGGTGTCATGACGACTTCCAAACCCAACGACTCTCCCGACGAGCCGACAGCCGTGGCCTCCGTGCAGGCCGAGGCGGAGGGCGTCGGCGAAGCCGAGGGGAAGCCGGAGAGCGCCGCCACGATGGCGGAACGCATCCTGACCCCGGCGCGGCCCCCGGGGCGTTCGGCTGTGCCGTCCGCCATGGCCGAGCCCGAGCCCGAACCCGAAGAACTCGAAGAACCCGAGCAACGGGAGGAGAACCAGGAAACCGAGGAAGCCGAAGCCGATCCCGAGGCCCTCGGCACGCTCGCGCCCGCGACCGCCTCCGGGCAGTCGACGAGCACGGCCGAGCCGGCCGCCCGGACGTCCGCCGACCCGAAGGCGACGGCGGACGCGGACACCGCGGGCACGGCGGACACCGCGGACACTGCCAAGGCGAACGCGGACGCGGACGCCGACACGACCGCGGAGAAGGTCACCGGATCCGACGACTCCACCGGCGACTCCGCCAGGACGGCGGTCAAGGCCGCCCCCGGCCGACCGCACAAGAGCCTGCTCGCGGGCGCCGCCATCGTCGGCGCACTGCTGATCTCCGTACCCTTCATGATCAGTGGCGGCGACGGCGACGACGGACGGTCGTCCGCGAAGCCGGGCGCCGCTCCGGGCACGGTGCTGGAGAGTCTGGCCGCAGACGCGGCTCCCGGCGTGGTCGGCTCGGAGTCGCCCTCGCCGCACGCGTCCAAGGCGAAAGGCGGCGTGCAGCCGAAGAGCGTCACCACCACCACCGGTCCGAACGGCAAGCCCGTCGTCGTGACGGTGACGCCGAAGGCCGGCGCGTCGGGGGGCGGGAAGAAGTCCACGGGAGGGGACAAACCGGTCAGCGTGAAGGAGGGATCGGGCAAGACGTCCTCCGGCTCCGGGGGTACCTCGGGCGACACCTCCTCCGGCTCCGGGGCGAAGTCGAACAACACGTCCCAGACGACCTCGGGTGAGTCCTGGTCCGGCGGCGTGCAGATCTACAGCCACGCCTCCGGCCGCTGCATCGGCATCGCCAACAGCCCGGGCGCGCCTGTCGGCTCCAAGCTGGTGATCTGGGACTGCTACAACGAGTCCTACCAGCGGTGGAAGTTCGTCGACGGCACCGTGCGGTCCGAGGGCAAGTGCATGAACGTCAGCGGTGGCGCGACGAACAACGGCGCCGTCATCAACTGGACGACATGCAACGGGTCGGGCGCGCAGCAGTTCCGTCTGAACTCGTCGCACGACCTGACCAACCCGCAGTCCGGTAATAAGTGTGTCGACGTGATCGATCAGCGGACCGACAACGGAGCGCGTCTGCAGTTGTGGCAGTGCGCCGGCACGCCCAACCAGAAGTGGAGCACGCGCACCCCGTAGGCGGCTTTGCCGTCCCGTTGCACGAGCAGGTGCCCGCTCCCGTGAGGGGGCGGGCACCCTCGGCCGTTCAGCGCAGGCCGTCACCACCAACGTGGCCCGTCGGATCCTGCGCTGACACCCGAGCAGCGACACCCGAGATCCGAATACATGCCTCTGATGACATATGTGTGTTACGGCACACCTTGATAACTTGCCCAAGGCAACCGGGTAACACATAGTTGCCTCAAGTAATGACAATGGAGGCACGTGTGGCCAAGATGGCTCCGTACGAGGAATTGATGCGCCAGCTGAGCGCCATCGGATCGGTACGGCGGGAGCTGGGCCGGATCCTTCCGTACGACTGCTCCAGCGGCTCCGCCGCGGTGCTGGCGCTGCTCGGCCGTGACGGACATATGCGCATCGGCAGGCTCGCGGACCTGCTCGCCGTCGACATGTCGGTCGCCAGCCGCCATGTGGCGCACCTGGCCGCGCGGGGCTGGATCGACCGCAGCCCCGATCCCTCGGACGGGCGCTCGCGCATCCTGCGTCTGACCCCCGAGGGCCGGGCCCGCCTCGCCGAACTGTCCGAAAGCACCACCGAGCTGCTCGCGGCCCGGCTCAGCGACTGGAGCGACGAGGACGTGGCCAGCCTGACCCGGCTCCTGGCCCGGTTCCGGGCGAGCTTCGACGCCCCGTGCACCGAGCCGCCCGGGCCCGCCCGTTCCCCCCGTACACCCGCAGTCACCACGTAAGGAAACACGACCCATGACAACCACCCCACGACCAGGTGTACGGGCCCACGTCCACCGTGGCGGAGAATCCCTGACGCCGACGGCCGAGAATCCGTCGGCCCGGACGCCGATGACCCACGCGCAGATCATGCGCGCCCTGTCCGGACTGCTGCTCGGCCTGTTCTGCGCCATCCTCTCCTCGACCGTGGTCACCAACGCGCTGCCGAGGATCATCAACGACCTCGGCGGCGGCCAGAGCGCCTACACCTGGGTCGTCACCGCCTCCCTGCTGGCCGTGACCGCCTCCACCCCCCTGTGGGGCAAGCTCGCGGACCAGTTCAGCAAGAAGATCCTGGTCCAGTCGGCACTGGTCGTCTATGTGGTCGGATCCCTGGTGGCCGGTCTGGCGCAGAATCCCGCGACCCTGATCGGCGCCCGCGTCATCCAGGGCCTGGGCGGCGGCGGTCTGTCCGCGCTGGCGCAGGTCGTCCTGGCTGCGATGATCTCTCCGCGCGAGCGCGGCCGTTACTCCGGCTACCTCGGTGCCACCTTCGCCGTCGCCACCGTCGGCGGCCCGCTGCTCGGCGGTGTCATCACCGACACCAGCTGGCTCGGCTGGCGCTGGTGCCTGTTCGTCGGCATCCCCTTCGCATGCGTCGCGCTGGTCGTGCTCCAGCGGACGCTGAACCTGCCCACGGTCAAGCGGCAGGTCAAGGTCGACTGGGCCGGCGCCTTCTTCGTCACCGCGGCTGTCTGCACCCTGCTGATCTGGGTCACCTTCGCCGCCGACAAGTACGACTGGCTGTCCTGGCAGACGTACACGCTGGTCGGTGCGTCCGCCGCGCTGACACTGATCTTCCTGTTCGTGGAGACGAAGGCCAGCGAGCCGATCATTCCGCTGCACCTGTTCCGCAACCCCACTGTCACCCTCGCCTCGATTGCCTCGCTGTTCGTCGGCGTCGCACTGTTCGCGGGCACCGTCTTCCTCAGCCAGTACTTCCAGCTGGCGCGCGGCGACTCCCCGACGAAGTCCGGCGTCATGACCATCCCGTTCATCGCCGGCCTGTTCGTCTCCTCCACCGTCTCCGGCCGGATCATCACCCGCACCGGCAAGTGGAAGGGCTGGCTGCTGGCGGGCGGAATCCTGCTGACGGCGGGCCTGGCCCTGCTGGGCATGCTCCGCTACGACACCCCGTACCTGTTCATCGCGCTGTGCATGGCGCTGATGGGCCTCGGCGTCGGCATGACGCTCCAGAACCTCGTGCTGTGCACCCAGAACCAGGTGTCCCCGAGCGACCTGGGCGCCGCGTCCTCCACGGTGACCTTCTTCCGGTCTCTCGGCGGAGCGGTGGGCGTCTCGGTGCTCGGCTCCCTCCTCACCACCCGGATCGGCCACTACGCCCGCGAGACCATCACCCGGCTCGGCCCGCAGGACCAGGCGACGGCCGCGAAGGCCTCCGGCAGCGGCGAACTGCCCGACCTGGCCATGCTGCCCGCCCCGGTCCGCACGTGGCTGGAGGGCGCCTACGGGCACGGCATCGGCGACATCTTCATGTACGCCGCCCCGATCGCCCTGATCGCTTTCCTGGTGACGCTGTTCATCAAGGAAGTCCCGCTGCGGGATTCCAGCGGCCTCGCTCAGGCGGCGCGGGCCGTCAAGACGAGCACAGGGGTGGAGCCTCGCACGGCCCTCGAAGGAGAGGAAGGACCGGCCGCTCCCGCCCGGCACACCCCTCAGACTCAGGACGGCGCATCCTGAGCCGTCAGAAGGACCACCGTGTGCTGGGTCCAGCGCTGGGGAGCGGCACACCCTGAAGCTTCCCCGCCATGACAACCAACATCCCCTGTTGTCACGGACTCCACGCTGCGAGGGGAGCGCGTGATGGTGGCCGGCCTGATAAGTGATTGCGATACGTGTCCCAAAGGGAGAAAGAGGTTTGTGCCCGCACGGGTCGGACGTTCCGCAAGCCGGTCCGACCTGGCCACCGACGAAAGGGCGGCCCGGAAGCGGAAGGCCCACGGCGCGGGGCGGAGTCACCCTCGTACACAGCCCTGCCGGGGTGCTCTGGGACGGACAGATGTGATCGCTCGGCGCGTGGACGGACATGGCCGCGGTGCCGGTCACCCCACCTCGCCGCCCACAGCCCGCGGCACCGGGATCGTGGACGCCCGCGCCGCCGGGCCGAGCGCGGCGAGCACACCGACCACGCTCGCACCCACGAGCAGCGCCAGCAGGGACGTCCACGGCACCGAGATCACCGCGCCCGCCTGCCCCGCGACCGCCGCCACCCCGGCCGCACCGCCCGCGATGATGCCCAGTCCGGCGCCCAGCGCCGACACCACCACCGACTCCAGCCGCAGCATGGATCGCACCCCCGCCCGGTCGAGTCCGACCGCGCGCAGCAGGCCGACCTCCCGGGCCCGCTCGAAGACCGCCATGCCCATGGTGTTGGCCACGCCCAGCGCCGCGACGGCGGCCGTGACGCTGAGCATCGCGTACAGCACGGACAACAGAGAGCCGAATCCCCGCTCCGCGTCCCGTCCCACGTCCTCCCGGTCCTGGACGACCAGCACCGGATTGCGCAGGGTCCGGCGGATCTCCTTCTTCAGATCCGCCGTATGTCCCGGCTCAGCACGCACCAGCACCGAGATCACGGTACCGCCCCCGGCCACGGCACTCTCGGGCAGCAGGGCCGGGCCGAGGGCCTCGGGTCCGTCGTAGACCGCCACGACTTCGCGGTCCAGCGCCCGGCTGTCGGGGACGCCCGCGTCCGAGAGTTCCTCGCCGGTGACCCGGTCGCCCACCCGCCATCCGTGCTCCGCGGCGAGCTTCCGTGTGACGGCGATCCCGTGGGACAGGCTGTCCAGGTCGCCGGAGCGCACCGTGAGGTCGGCGAGGCGGCCCCGGCCCACAGCCACCGGATCCACCGCCACCGCCCACAGATCGGCCCCGTCGCTCAGGCGGAAACCGGCCTCGCGCACCGCGCTGACCGCCGCCACGTGCGGCAGCCGCGCCACCCGCCCGGCCGTCCCCGCGCCGATCTCGGCGAAGTCGACCGCGCTGATCCGCAGATCCGTCGGCACCGCCGCCACGGCCTCCCGCCCCGCCGTGGCGCTCAGCGAGGACAGCGCCACGGTGACCGCGCTGACAAGCGCCACGCACACGGTGACGGCACCGGCGGTCGCGGCGGTGCGCCGGGGATTGCGGCGGGCGTTGGCCAACGCCAAGGTGCCGCGCGTCCCGGCCAGCCGCCGCACCGGCGCCCGCAGCACGTGGGTGACGGCCCGGGCGAACTGCGGAGTGAGCAGGATCAGCCCGGCCAGCAGCACCGGCGTGGCCAGGGACAGGACCGCGAGATCCCCCTCGCCGGCGGCCAGCAGCAGCGCGCCGGCCACGGTGACGGCGAGTCCCAGCAGGCCCCGGCGCCCCTGTGCCACGGCCGGGACCGGCACGTCAGTGCGCAACGCCGCCACCGGGGCGACGGCGGAGGCCCGCAGCGCGGGGACATACGCAGCGGCCGTCGTGAACCCCACGCCGACCCCCAGTGCGGCCAGCAGCGGGAGGGGGGAGAGGACGTCCAGCGGGGCCGACCCCGCGGGTCCGGCGGCCGGTCCGAACAGGGCGGCGAGCGCGGCGGCGACACCGACGCCGAGTGCGTATCCGGCCACGGCCGCCCCGACGCCCACCAGGGCCGCCTCGGCGAGCACCGTGCGCAGCACCTGGCCCCGGCTCGCGCCCACCGCGCGCAGCAGGGCGTGCTCACGGGCACGGGCGGTGCTGAGCATGGTGAACGTATTGCTCACCAGGAACGCGGAGACGAACAGGGCGATCCCGGCGAAGAGCAGCAGCAGTGTGCCGAGCTTCTTCCGGTCGGGCGCCGCGGCGGCCTCCGCGTCCAGCCGGGCCCGGGTTACCGCCTCCAGGCCGTGTGGCAGCGCCCGTGCCACCCGCTTCGCGAGCGCGGCGGAGGAGGTACCGGGGGCGGTCGTCAGCGTCACCGACGCGTACCGGCCCGGGGCGGGCGCGAACAGGGCGCGCGCGGTGCGCACGTCGAACGCGGTGACCGTGCCGCCGGCGGCGGTGGCGGGGTCGTACACCGTGAACACCCCGGTGAGCCGGACGGTGCGGACCTCGCCCGCGACGACGATCCGCACCCGGTCGCCGACCCGGTGCCCGGCACGCCGGGCCGACAACCGGTCGATGGCGACCTCTCCGGGGGCGTGCGGGCCGCGTCCCTCGGTCATCGGACAGCGCGGATCGGCTCCGTGCCCGTCGGGTACGAAGCCGACCCCCACGTCGGCGGAGGGCGGGCCGACCAGGGTGCCGTCGCGCGCCACCAGGAAGGCCCGCCCCCGCAGAGTGCCGCGCGCCGACGCCACCCCGGGCAGCGAGGCGAGCCGCTGACGCACCGTCTCACCGGGAGGCGCGCCGTCCCCGGCCGGGCGCACCTCCACCGACACATCGGGACGCGAGGCCTGCTGGAGCCGGGCCGCGCCCCGGGCCAGGGACTGGGTGTACAGCAGCGAGCCGCTGACACAGGCGACCCCGATCAGCACCGCCAGGGCCGGCAGGACGAAGCGGCGCAGGTCACGGAGGACGGAACGCACGACGGTGGGGAGCATGGGGCCCTTCCAGTGCTGCGGGTGAAGGACACGGCGCCGTAGCGGCCGACGGCCGACGGAGCCGGTGTCCGTGGTCCGGTGGTGTTGAGGGCCGGTCTGCCGGTGGTCGGCGAACCGGTGGTCCATGGCCCGGTGCTGCCGGCGGACGGCGAGTCGTCGGCACGGCGGACAGCGCCCCGTTGGTCGTCGGTGGACGATCCGATCCTGGACCCGGCCGCCGCCCGTGCGGATCAACCGGACGACCGAATGCCGAGCGGTGGGCCTCCCGCGCCTCGTCCGTTCGGTTGAGGCAGTGTCCCGGCGGAGCGCCGTAACCTCCACAGACATGAACCAGTTCTTCGGCGTACCGGCGGGCGGCAGGCGGATCGCGGCGGTCTGCGCGGCGGTGCTGCTGACGGCCGCGGTGGCCACCGAGGGCGCGGACACCGGCTCCGTTCCGGTGGCCATCGCCTGGACCGTCTCCGGGGGACTGCCGCTGGCGGCGCTGGCCGCGCGCCGGGACCGCTTCGACGCGGTGGCCCTCGCGGGTGTCTTCGCGTCCTGCCTGGTGACCCTGCTGGAGACACGGACGGGCGCGCGCCCCGAGACGACCTTCGGCCTCGTCGAGACCTGCGCCCTGCTGCTGGTCGTCGTCCGCGCGGTGCGCCTGCGCCCGCCGCTGCGGGCCACGGCCCTGGCCGGGGGAGCGCTGGTCGCGCTGACCGTGATCGTGCTGCGGCTGCCTCCGTCCGAGTACGAACGGCTGGTGCCGTTCGCCGTCCCGGCGCTCTGGTTCGCGGCCGCCCTGGCGGCCGTGCTCGGCCTGTACCTCCGGTTGCTCGACCGGTACCGGGCGCAGGAGCACCGGGCCGGGCTCCAGGCGCAGCGCCTGGACCACGCGCGGGAACTGCACGACTTCGTCGGCCACCATGTGACCGCGATCATTGCCCAGTCCAAGGCCGTACGCTTCGCCACGGCGGCCGGCTGCCCGCCGTCGACCCAGGAGCTGGACGGCATGTTCGCGGCCATCGAGGAGGCCGGGTCACAGGCGATGCAGTCGATGCGGAGCATGGTGGCGGTCCTGCGCAGCCCCGGCGGCCCCGGCGCCGCGACGGCGCCCGGCGGCGAACTCGCCGACCTGCGCACCCTGACACAGCGGTTCGCGCGGACCGGACCGGCCACGACCCTCGCCCTCGACCCCCGTCTCGCCGCCGGCGGCCTGCCGCCCGGCATCGCCACCACCGTGCACCAGATCGTCCGCGAGTCGCTGACCAACGTCCGCAAGCATGCGCGCCGCGCCAAGGCGGTCACCGTCGACGTACGCCTGGACGGCGACACCGCCCGCCCGGCCGTTCTGGTGTCGGTGACCGACGAGGGACCGGGCACCGCCGGACACACCGGCGAACCCGCCGACCTCGGCGACGGCCCACGCTCCGGCTACGGCCTGGTCGGGCTGTCGGAGCGCGCGGCCATGGTCGGCGGCACCGTCACCGCGGGCGCGCAGGCAGGTGTGGGCTGGATCGTCGAGGCACGTATCCCGCTTCCAGGCCCGCTCCCCGAACCGCCTCCTGGGCCCGGGGACGACCGGACGAATGCCACCCTGGACGCATGACGATCAGCATTCTCATCGCCGATGACCAGCCGATGATCCGTTCGGCCTATGGCATGATCCTCGGCTCCCAGCCCGACATGGAGATCGTCGCCTCGGTGGCCGACGGGGCGACCGCGGTACGGGAGGCCAGGCGGCTGCGTCCGGACGTGTGCCTGCTCGACGTCAGGATGCCCGGCCTCGACGGCCTGGAGGCGACCCGGCTGCTGGCGGGCCCGGAGGCGGCCGACCCGCTGAGGGTTCTCATCGCCACCACCTTCGACCTGGACGACTACGTGTACCGGGCGCTGCGCCACGGGGCATGTGGCTTCCTCCTCAAGGACGGTTCCCCCGCGCTGCTCATCGAGGCCGTGCGGGCCGTGGCCGCCGACAACGCCCTCATCTCCCCGGCGGTCACGGTTCGCCTGCTGAGGTACCTGACCGACGCCGCATCCGAGGCCGCCTCCGGAAAGCCGGCCGGCCGCTCCCGGTATTCAGCCGGCATGCCGGAACTCCCTCTCACCGCACGTGAGTTGGATGTCGTACGGCTGGTTGCCCGCGGCCGTACCAACGAGGAGCTGGCGGCTGAACTGCACATCACGCTCGCCACCGTCAAGACACATCTCGGCAGCGTGCAGCGCAAACTCGCGGCCCGTAACCGCGTCGAGATCGCCGCCTGGGCCTGGGAGAACGGCATCTGCACGAGCAGGGAGACACCGGGCGACGGCTGACCGGGCGCCGGGGACACGCAAACCGCAGGGCTCCCCCATGGTCCGGTCGTGAGGCGGTTGGGCATGCTGAGGTCATGTACATCGACATCGTCGTCGTCGACGACGCCCCAGGGTTTCGTGCATCGCCACGACACTGCTGACGGCTCGGGGGTGGATTCTTGCATGCTTAACCCTGTGTCGATGCAGGCTCCCGCGCCCCGGGTCGAACGCCTGCCGGGTAGGTCTACGTCCTGGTCATCGGAGAGGAGTTGGCCGCTGGTTACGTTCACAACCCGGGCAGCCGCTACGGTGCAGTTGTGACGATCAACAGGGACACGGCATCCGGGACAGCGCTGTTGATCGCGGCAGCCCCGGCCGGTAAGGGCTGTCTCATCGACGCAACCAGCGTCCTGCCCACGCTCGCGGCCGTCCCGCCGAGCATCCTGACCGGCACGACGGCAGCCACCATCGTTGAACTCACCGACCCGGCCGACCCGCAGACCGTCCTCACCCGCATCCGCGCCGCAGCCGCCGCACCCGGCCCACTCTCCCTCTACATCACCGGACAACTCCACCTCGACCAGAAGCAGCGCCTGATCCACCTCGCACTCGCCCGGACCACGCCAACCACCCTGCGCTACACCGCACTGCCCTGGCACTGGCTGGCCGGCGAGCTCAAACTGCGCCGACCGGGCACCACCACCGTCGTCATCGACGTGGTCGCCGCCCCAGACGCCTGGCAGCAGCTGCGCACCGAGGGCCTCGCTCTCGGCCATGGGATCCGCGTATACGGCCGGATCACCCCGCCGCCGCCCCGCCGTCGAATCGCAGAACCGGCCTACCTGAAGGCCCTCGCCGCCGCCTGGCGCAGTGGCATCAACCCGCCACTCGCTCAGCTCCACGAACAGGCCGCCGCCCAGGCCGGCCCCGACGACGCACTGTTCCTGGCCGTCGACCACACAACCGTCCCCACCCCTGCGGCAACGGCTGTGCCAGTACCGAACCGGCCACACCGGGAGCCTGCACCTGTTCCGACGGCGCCTGCTCCGGTATCGGAAAGCACCGGGGCGGCCGAGGAGGACCCGCTGCCTGCGATCTTTGCCGCCGCCCACGCCGGGCGGCACGGCGAGGCCGCGTCGCTGGCAGCCATGTGGGAGGGGTGGGCTCTGCGCACCTACGGCGCGGGCTCCGTGCAGACCACCCACTGGATCGAGGTCCGGGCCGACCTCGCCCGTCTGGCCGACGATCCGGCACGCAGCTGCGAATTGTGGATGGCTGCCGCCAACGCCCGCCTCGCCCGGCAACAGCCCCCGGACGACCCCGCCGTAGAAGGCGCCGTAGACCGCGCCCACCACCAATGGCAGGAACTTCGCGACCCACAGCAGGCCCGCAAACTCGGCCCGCCCCTGGTCTCACTACGCCGCCACGTACCCGGCCGACGCCCCGGAGCGGTCGAAGCCGCCCACCGCCGACTGGAACTGCTGCACACCATGCCCCCGGCGGAGACCCAACGTACGGCAGCATCCTGACCAGCGACAGCGCCGTCCCTCACACGCCCGGGGCGAACGCCCTTTACGTCCCGGCACGGTCCGGAGTCACGGTCCGGAGTCACGGTCCGGGGCCCCCTTCCTGCGCCCCTGTGCCGTAGCCGTATGTACGAGGGGCGGGTGCGTCGGGCGCCAGCCGAGGACGCCTCGACCCGGGCGTGACGACCCGCCTACGGCCCCTGGGGCCCAGCGCCGCCGCTCCCCGCGTCCACACACAACTCGACACCGCGGAATGAGGCCGCCAACCCTGTCCGGAACGAGGTCGGCGGCCGGCCGGCGGCGTTAACTCATCAGGCGTTGAGGTCCAGCACGCGGACCGGCTCGCCTTCCCACCGCTTCGGAGCGGTGGTGGCGATGATCGCTCCGTCGGGGCGGTCCGCGGTGGGCTGGGCGGCGTACTGACTGTGGGCCGCCGCCCATGTCTCCTGCCGAGCGACAGCCAGGGCTGCGGCCAGATCCAGGTCCAGGACAGTGATACCGGGCAGAGCGGCCAGATGTTCCGCCGTGCCGGGCCGTGCGCGATCGGCTTCGACGAGCGCGCACGCCGGGGCGTAGAGGAACCAGCCGGGTTCGGCGTGGGCCCGGTGGATGAGTCGTGAGGCGAGGACGTTGCCCTGGCCGGCGGCGGCCATCGCGGTGTCGTCCAGGACGATGTGCATGGCGTCACTCACCGGGCCGTCACCCGGGCCAGGCGGCGGTCCAGCTCGCTGTCCAGGTCGTCCTGTTCGGACGGGGTGGGGGCGTAGCCGTTCCAGTCCTTCAGCGCGGTACGGGCCTTCTCCGCCCGTTCGGCACGTTCGGCCGGGGTGAGCATGGTCTCGGCCAGGCGCGCGAGATAGGCACGCAGCGACAGGCCCTCGGCAGCGGCGATCGCGGCCAGCCGGTCCTTGGCTTCCTCGGGGATACGGATATTGGCATCTGACATCGTCGTACTCCTTCCCATTCCCTCAGGATACGGGTACGGGTACGTACCCGTCGTCTAGAGGGTCGCCACCGCCTGCCAGCTGCCCGTCGTCGGCCTGGCACCTGCCTGAACATAGTGCTCGCCACCCCGGGCGGCCACGTGCTGCACCAGCTCCCCCTGCACCGAGCAGCTCCTGGCCCGCAGCCCCGAGGGCTGGGCCTCGGTCGTCCCCGACTGGCGGCCGGCCCCCGCGCCCCAGCCCGGCGGCGAACTGCTGCCGGGCATCCGGGTCGCTGTGAACTTCGAGTTCACCCCGGTCGAGCTGTGGATGGTCCGCTACTACGTCGTCGGTCGGAAGCCGGAGATCCTGGCGAGTCCGGCCAGGCCCCGCTGGAGGCGTTCCCAGGGGCAACCGCTGCGGCCAGATCCCGGTCCACACCAACCGCTGCTCGGTGCCGATCCGGCTGATCGGCAAGCGGGTGCGGGTCGTCCTTCACGCTTCTCATCTGGTTGAGGAGTGGAGCAACCGCCTTCCAGTGGGCTCGGCGGAAACATGTCCTCGCGAGGGGCTTCTTGTGCGCGGCGTCGGAGCCGTTCTGGACGGCCCCTCACCGGGCTGGGCCCTCGTCGGTTCGACGACCCGTCGGTTCGGCAAGCTGATCACCGCGCTGCGGCGTGGGGGTACGGACTTGGCGCGCAAGGGCCGACCGTGGAGCCCCAGAGTAATTCGCTGGACCAAGATTTCTTTCGTGGTAAGTTACCGGCATGCTTATCGAGGTTGACAGACCGTAGCCACCGGGCGTCGATGACACTATCGGCCCGTGCCACTGACTCCGGTCCGCTATAGCCCGGATGTGTATGACGCGCACGATTACACACTTCCGCGTTTGAATGTGCAGGCCCTGGCACACCTTTGGCCAGTGCGCTCACATTCCTTTTTGCCTCCTGCCGGAGTACCCCGAATCAGCCTCCCCTCGTGGCGCGTTCACCGCATGCGCTGACTCCTTCCAGCGACGTAGAGAATTTTTTTCAAGCCGTGATTCCTCCGGTCCGGAATCGGACCGGCACGGCTGACGTCGTTCGAGGAATGCAATGTGCAGTCAGTCCTGTGCGATTCCGTCCTGCGTTCCCGTCGTCATGCGTCGGACGGCGCCCGTTCCTTTCGAGGCCTGCCTCTCGTCAGCGCGATGCCATGGCCCGCCGGGAGAGAGATCACGTGGAAGATTGTGAGCATCACCTCATGACGAACCAGCACCATGCGAACACATCGAGTGACCGGGCTCGACAGTCCCGCGTCGGCCTCGCCAACCCTCCCCCCGGCACCCGACTCGCGCGCACCCGGGAGCATCTCGAATCGATGGGCGCGCCCGATTTCCGCTACCGGCAGTTCGTGAGCGCCCTTCGCCGCGCGGAAGCCGAGACCTTCGACACTGTTCGCGAGTTGCCCGCCGAACTCAGGACGGGACTCACCGAGAAGTTCGGGCCGCGCGTACTTCCCATCGTGCCGGTCGCCCGCCAGGCAGAGGACCAGGTCGAAAAGGTCGTCTTCGAGTCGGACCCGGGAATCCGTTTCGAGACGGTTCTCTCCCGCTACAGGGCCGGATGGTCCTCGATCTGTGTGTCGTCCCAGGCCGGATGCGGACTGGGCTGCACTTTCTGCGCCACGGCCGCCGTCGGCCTCGCCAGGAACCTGACGGCCGACGAGATCTACGCACAGGTCGTACACCCAAGCTGGCGACTGCACGATAAGGGCCTGCCGGAGAGCGTGGCGTTCATGGGCATGGGCGAGGCACTGGCCAACCCACATGTGTTCGATGCACTGCGCCTGCTTTCGGGAACTGGTTACGGGGAACTGTCGCAGCGCCGTATCACCGTTTCCACTGTGGGTTTCGCGCCCAATCTGTCCAGGCTCACCAAGGAATACCCGCAGGTCACGATCACGCTGTCCGTGCATTCACCGTTCGCGGACGAACGTGCGCAACTGATTCCGCTGGAGAAGAGATTCCCTCTCACCGAGAACCTGGCGATTCTTGATGAGCACGCGGGTACGGCACGCCGCAAGATCTACCTTGCGTATCTGCTGATCGCGGGTGTCAACGACACCGACGAGCACTTGCAGCAGCTTGCCCGACTCGTGGCGTCGCGATCCCGGCCGGAGCTTTTCCATGTGAGCGTGATCCGGTACAACCAGGCCCTGGGCGCGGATCCCGCCTACCAGGCGCCCTCGAAGACACATGTCAGTCAGTTCGTCGCAGGCTTGCGCGAGCGTGGCATCCACGCCACCAGGCGACGCCAGCTCGGCTCGTCCATCGATGCCGCCTGCGGCCAACTGCACGCCCGCTACGCCGCCTCCGCCCCTGCCGGCGGCCCCCTCGCCGGTCTTCCGCCGATGAGTCCCGCCGAGGACCGACTGCTGCAGATCGGACGGCCGGGCCGGTCGGAGTCTCGTCGGACGGCAACCGGATGAAGCGCGGAACGGGGCATCGGCACGACGACCGGAGGCGCGCGCTTCCGTCCCGGCCTCGGCCGTCCGCATCATGCACAACACCACGGCCGTCGTTGGTCCATGCCCCATCCCGGCACCGTGATACCCGCCCCGCAGTCCTGGAGGACATATGAACAACCATCGTGACCGAGGTCAGCGCACGGTCCCGCCCGTGCCCTTCGACCCGGAACTGAACCCCATCCTGGAGAAACTGGGACCCCCGCACGAGAACGCGCCGGTGTCGGCCGACGACATCCCCCGGTGGCGTGCGCAACTCGCAACGGCAGACCCTTCACTCGATCAGCTGCGCGACCATGGCAGGTTCGAGGTCCAAAAGTTCCTCGCGCCCGGTCCGGACGGAGCACCAGACGTCTCACTCGTCGTCGCACGTCCCACCGGCCTGCGCCAACAGGCGCCAGTTGTCTACCACATACACGGCGGAGGCATGATCGGTGGAACCAACCTCACCGGCATGCAGACGATCCTTCAGGAGTGGGCTGAGCCCCTCGAACTGGCCGTCGTATCTGTCGGCTATCGGCTGGCACCTGAACACCCGTACCCAGCGGCGATCGAGGACTGCTATGCCGGGTTGGTGTGGCTCGCCCGACACGCCGGGACACTCGGCGTGGACCCCCAACGTGTGATCACCGTCGGCGGCAGCGCCGGCGGGGGCCTCACTGCTGCCTTGGCCCTCATGACCCGCGACCGGAAGGGTCCGGGCATCCTTGGCCAGTTGCTGATGTGTCCCATGCTCGATGACCGCAACGACAGATCCTCGGCACACCAGATGACCGGCCTGGGCGTGTGGGACCGCCCCGCCAACGACCTGGGCTGGACCGCTCTTCTCGGCAAGGACAGGGACAGCTCGCAGGTCTCGTGCTACGCCGCGGCCGCCCGCGCAGCGGACCTGTCCCAGTTGCCGCCCGCCTATATCGACGTCGGTGCTGCAGAAACCTTTCGCGACGAATGCATCCAGTACGCGACGCGCATCTGGCAAGCCGGCGGAGACGCTGAACTGCACGTCTGGTCAGGTGGGTTCCACGGCTTCGACCAACTGGCGCCACACACCGAAGTGTCCCGAGACGCCCGCCGGACCCGCTTCCGTTGGCTCTGCCGTCTGCTGAGCCGCGAGGTCCGCCAGGCGTCTTGACCGGCCCCTCCGCTACCGCTGCGGGAAGGTCGTGGCCGCACTGAAGGAGCTGGTGGAGACCCTGAAGGAGGCGATCTTAAAGACTCCGACACCTTCATCGGCCCGGTGATCCGCCCGGACCAGCAGGAGCGGGTGCGCAACTGCATCCAACTCGGCATCGACGAGGGCGCCCGCCTGGTCACCGGCGGCCCGCAGATCCCCGAGGGCCTGGAGAAGGGCGACTACGTCACCTCGACCGTCTTCGCCGACGTCGACAACTCCATGCGGATCGCCCGGGAGGAGATCTTCGGCCCGGTCCTGGTCGTCATCGCCTACGACGACCAGGACGACGCCGTCCGCATCGTCCATCTGTGCTGGAGGTGTGTGCCAATCCTGTGGTGGATACCGAGTCGCTGGGCGATTCGGCCACCCCTGTCCCGCTACCCGGGTGAACCCGGAGCGTGTGAACACCCGTGGTACTAGAGCATCCACGGCACGCCGGTGTTACCCGTGCCCCGATCTGGAAGAGGACCTGCATGAGCGCGTCTGTTGAGCGGGCCGATGACTCGTCACTCCAGCGCACCTTCAGACACGCAGCCCTGGCGGCGGCGGTGACCTGCGCGGCCTTTGCGGCGGGCTGCGCCTCTCCGCCCACCACGACTGAGAATTCGCACTCGGTGCGTCACACCCTGCGGGCACTGCTTCCGCAAGGTGGAGGTCTCGAAGTGCGCGATTTCGGTGCCACCCGGAACGAACCGCTGGCTCCTGCGGTCCTGACATACAGGGATGCCAGAGGCTCCGGTCAGGTGTCCGCCTCGGTCCGCCGGCTCCCGGTGCGCGATTCCCAGCAGCTTTCGCTTTGCCCGGACCTTTCCGAACACCCCTACAGCCGATGCACTCTGACGCGGCTGGAGAACGGCGCCACACTCATCCTCGACAAGTCTCCCGTCGACGAGGCCAAGCCATCCGCGGGGAAGCGGTGGACGGCGGTGCGCACCGATCGGGACGGCGGTCAGATCGCCGTCTCGGAGTCCAACACAAGCTACGACAGGAGTTCCTCTCCCAGCCGGCCTACTCCGCCGCTCAGTGGACGGCAGCTCACCGACATCGTCATCTCGGCCCGGTGGAAGCCCGTACTGGCCGCGATACCCTCGCCTCCCCCGGGGTCCTCGCCCGTGTCCTCCTTCCAGTACCTGCCTGCCGCGAAGATCACGGACATCATCAGCCGGTCGGTGCCCCGTGGCCTGCGCACGGCGGACAGAGGCGGAGCGGCGGGCTACGGGCATCTCACCGCGGACGACGGCCGGGGCAGGTGCCTGGTCGCAGTCACTGTCCAACAGTGGAAGCCGGGCGACGAGGCCTTGGAGAAGATCTTCAAGGGATCGGCCAGGGAAGCGGACGGAACCCGTGTGAAGATCACGCGGAGCCACCCCGAGAAGGGTGGAGAGGAAGCCGTCGAATGGTCGGTCGACACCTGGCGACCCGACGGACTGCGCATTGCCGTCAGCGAACTCAATGCCCATGCGTACAGGCTCCCGGGAACGCGCCGCGACCCAGCACTCGGTGTCGGCCAGCTCAAGAAAATCGCACTGTCCGAAGCATGGCGTGCCGCGCTTTCAGAGAAGAATGCCGAGCGAAATCGACGGTGACGCTGCTCGACCGCCCAGAGACCACGGGCGGCGGCAGCCGCACAGGCCGCGCATCGGCCTCATTGAGGTGTGAACCAGACAGGGTCTATGACAGTCGCCGGCGAGACGGACTGAACCACCCCCGGGTTTGGTAGGGACTCGATCAACTGAGCCCGGATCCACCGGCTTGATGTCTGTGGACAGTTTCTCGGGGAACGAAGAAGTGCCTTGTGACTTGCGATGATGGGGTTTCTCTAGGACCACATCAGGCACGATCAGCAAGGCACTTCCGAGATGCAATCTTCCCATGCCGCAGCGGCGGTCTCATCCGCGTTCGACGACCCGAACCTGATCGCGTACGGCGGCCTGGAGCCGGTGGTGCGGTTGGCTGAGCGGTGCGGTCTGCCCGCACTGGTCGGGGAGTACATCCGTCTGCCGGCCTCGGAGGACGGCACCGGTGCCTTCCCCGCGGCGAAAGTGATGTCGCTGGTGGGCGGCATGGTCGCGGGCGCCGACAGCATCGATGACATGCACTGGCTGCGGCACGGCGCGATGGGCCGCCTGTTCTCCGGTGTGCGGGCCCCGTCCACGCTGGGGTCGTTTCTGCGTTCCTTCACGCACGGGCATGTGAAGCAACTGCACGCTGTGGCCCGCCGGTTCCTTCCCGAACTGGCCCGTCACGCCCCGCTGCTGCCCGGCGCGGACCAGGTCGCCTACGTGGACATCGATGACACCATCCGCCGCACCTACGGCTACGCCAAGCAGGGCGCCGGCTACGGATACAGCAAGGTCAAGGGCCTGAACGCGCTGCTCGGTATCGTCTCCACACCCCTGGCCGCCCCGGTGATCGCCGCCACGAGGCTGCGCAAGGGACCATCGAACTCCGCGCGCGGGGCGGCAGCGTTCGTCGCCGAGACCATCCGCACCGCTCGCGCCTGCGGCGCGAGCGGCCTGCTGGTGCTGCGCACGGACTCGGCGTTCTACGGCGCCGATGTCGTCAACTCCTGCCGGGCGCTGGGCGCGCGGTTCTCCATCACCGTGCGGATGAACGCTTCCGTCAAGGCCGCCATCGCCCGCATCGACGAGGACGCCTGGACGCCGATCAAGTACCCCAAGGCGGTCTGGGACGAGGAGGGCCAGTGCTGGATCTCCGACGCCGAGATAGCCGAGACCGGCTACACCGCCTTCACTTCCAAGCCGAAGAAGCAGCAGGTCACCGCCCGTCTGATCGTGCGCCGCGTCAAACGCCTGAGCGCCGGCGCCGTCCCCGCCGGACAGGGCACGTTGTTTGACACCTGGCGCTACCACGCCGCGTTCACCGACTCCCCGCTCTCCTTGAAAGATGCCGAGCGTGATCACCGACGGCACGCTGTCGTCGAGCAGGTGATCGCCGATGTCAAGAACAGCGCCTTCGCCCACGCGCCCTCCGGGCATTTCCAGGCCAATGCCGCGTGGCTGGCTCTGGCAGCCCTGGCGCACAACCTGACCCGCGCCGCCGGCGCCCTGGCCGACGCGTTCCATGCCAGAGCGGTGGGCACTGGTGGACGGCGAGTCCTGCGCCGGGGTGGCCCGGGCGCCCCGCTGTCCCTTGCCTCGGGCCGCTCCATCGCTCGGGGGGTTACGATCAAACGCCGCATCTATGGGGAAAGATACGGCAGTTGACGCCTGGGGGGCGATGTGGTGGAGGACAGCAGACCTGCGCGCAGAACATGGGGAGCTGTATGGGGGAGGGCGTTGCTCGTCGTGGCGGCCGGGCTGGTCGTCGGACTTGCGGTGGCCTTCCACTGGTTCGGCTGGACCTCGATACCGGGCAACGCGTGCGGCGGCAGTTTCAACCCCTGCCCCGACGGCACCACCCCCACTATCCTGTTGGCGTTCCTGTGCACCTTCGCGGGTGTGGGCCTGGTCAGCTGGTGGGTCGCCGAACTGACCAGGGTCCGGCCCGGCAAGGCCCTGCCCGCCGTGCTCGTCGTGACGGGCATGGTCCTCGCCCTCTGGCCCGGATGGCAGGTGTACGCGTGGATGCGCGGCCCCGTCCTCGACCGGGCCTGGGACGCGCCGGTCGACCGGCCAGGCACCGTCAAGGGCGTGGGCAACTGGGCCCTGGACGGCGCCGTCGTCCGCGCCCGCACCGACGGTCTGACCAGCTACGACCTCGCCGACGGGCGTGAGCGCTGGAGCGTGGACGCGCCCGTGCGCGGATCGGCGTGCGCGATGAGCGACACCGTGGTCGACGGCATCGGTGTGATCGCCTTCGGTCGCGAGGATGAGCCGTGCGACACAGTGTGGGGCGTGGACACCACGAGCGGCCGCAAGCTCTGGGAACGGAAGATCACGGGCGGCGCCGGGTTCGGGCCGCCCACCGACGGTAGGGTGGCCGCCGACAGCGGCGTCGCCGTCGCCCTGGAGGACGCTGCCGTACGGGGCTTCGCCCTGCGCGCGGGCGTCCCGCGCTGGAAACTGGACCTCGGTGAGGGCTGCTCGCCGGTCGTCGCCTCGGCCGCGGCGGGCCGTACCCGGGTGGTCGTCCAGTGCATGAGCGGCTCCGCGTTCCGCTCGCTGGAACTGGTCTCGCTCGACACCACGACCGGCACGCACGTACGGCGTACCGCGCTGCCGGCGGAGAGCCGCTGGGAGGCGGCCATGGTCCTCTCCGCCCGGCCGTTCGCGCTCTGGCTCAAGGAGAAGGACGACCGCGGTACCGACGCTGTGCTCGCCTTCGACGACCAGGACCGCCTGCGCGGGTCGGTGAAGGTCTCGGGGCGCGAGGAAGACCTGCGCATGGCCGTGGGCGCCGGACGGGGCTTCGACGCCCGGCCCGCGCTCCGCGCCGCGGTCGTCGGGGACGTTCTGGTGACCGCGGTGACGAAGCCGGGCGAGGCCGTCCCCGGCGCCGTGTCCGGCTACGGGCTTGGCGGCGGACGGCGTCTGTGGCACGCGGGGGCGGGCGGGCCGGTCACGGCCCTCACCCGGCTGCCCGGGAACCAGCTCGCCGTCCTCGCGGGCGGGCGGATCGGCTCCCTCGACCCGCGCACCGGACACCTCACCGAGGGGCCGCTGATCCGCGAGGGCGCCGACGACGTCGCCGAGGCCGCTCAACTTGTGCCCGGCCGCGACGGCGGCTGGCTCCTCGTCAACCCCGACGGGACCGGCGTCACGCCGCCCCTCCTCAGGGTCAGCCGCTGACCTTTTCCGTACTTTGCTGACCGGGTGCCGGCCCACGGGAAATCGGGCGCCGAGCGACGTGATCAGGCGCCGAGCGGCATAGAGCCGGCGGCGGACCGGTGAGGCGGCCCGGGCTGGATCTAACGAACTGGGCCCCGCGCCTGGGGTGTTCGGTGGCGTACAGCTGCGCCCACAACTCGTCGTCCACGATCCACGGTCGAGTACTCACATTCTCACAAACGGCCGAATCGTCACACCGCTTGCGACACCGCGGGTGATTGTCGTTTGGCCGCTGGGGTAGTTGTCATCGCGGGTTGTTGTCGTTGTTGCTGGTCAGGGTGGGTCTCCTCCTGGTGGTGTCATTTTGATGCGGTGTGTTCGGTGTCATCGGTGTGCGTTGTCGCTGGGCAGCGGGGTGTGGTGTCTGTGGGGTGTGGTTGGCGTCCGGGCTCGTGGGTGGCCGTTGTTGTCCGGTCTCAGAACCCTGCCATCGACTTGTCGAGTACCCCGCCGATCGCGCCGTACAAGCTGCACTTTGCGGAGTGTCCGGACCTTCTTCGGAGTGTGAAGCCGAGCAGGCTGAAGGCGAGGAAGAGCCCTCCTTCGACTGCGGCGACGACTGGGTTGTAGATGAAGTACACGAAGGCGGCGACTCCCAGCCAGACCACGATGGGCAGCATTGAACCCCGGAGAACAGTGCCGAGGCCGACGGACGCCAGGCCGTCCGGCAGCACCCGTCCGTTCCACAGTTCGATGTGGTCGCGCGTCACGCAGTGCTCGTCGGTCATGCCCTGATCAGATCACCCGAGCACTGATCTGCGTGGTGATGAGTCAGAGACCGGGCTACCAGGGGTGTGGCGGGGGTCCGGGGGCCGGTCTGGGGGCCTTGTACCGCAGGTCATTGGCCGTTTTCTCTGGTTCGCGGCTTTTAGTCCTGTAGTGAGTTTTCTGGCGGTGTCATGGGGATGAGCCGTTTTGTTGGCCGGGGGGCGGGCCGGGGTGGTGGTGTGCGGTGGCTGTGCTGCCGGAAGACGACGGGCTGGTCGGTGGGGTACTCCCGTCCAGGTTGGGGCGTGAGGGCGCGGTTGCCCGTTTGATGGCGTTGGACGCCCAGGGTGGGCTGACGTCGGCTCATGTGCGTTTGGTGGCGTCGGGGCTCGGGGTTTCGGTCCGCACGGTGCGCCGTTGGGTTGAGGCGGCCCGTAGCCAGGGCCGGACGGGGCCCCTGCCGCGGCCGCATTTCACGGTCACCCCTCACGTGCGGGCGATTTTGGCGGTGTGGGGCGGAAACGTGGCTCCGGTGCACCGGGAGTTGCTTTCTGAGGCCCGGGCGGCCGGGGATTCGGAGGCGGTGCCGTCGTTGGCGACGTTGCAGCGTGCGGTAGCGCGCGACCTTTCCGCGGGGGAGCGGGCTGGTTTGCGTGGAGGCGAGGCTGCCAGGCGCCGGTATGACGTGTACGGGAAGCGCCCCGCGACGCATCGGAACGCCTGTTGGGAGGGTGATCACAAGCGGCTTCCGGTGCGGGTGGACCTGGAGGGGTCCGCGGCGTGTCCGTGGGTGACGTGGTTCATCGATGTCGCGACGAAGGTCATCGTGGGGGTGGCCCTCACTCCGCATCAGCCGGCCCGGGACGCGGTGCTGGCGGCGCTGCGGACGGGGATCAGCCGCGCCGAGCCCTACGGGCCGTGCGGTGGTCTGCCGACCGTGGTGCGGGTGGACCGCGGCAAGGAGTTCCTGTGCCGGACGGTGGAGCGTGCGCTAGGCGCGTTCGCGGTCCCGGTGGATGATCTTCCGGCGTACAAGCCGTACCGGAAGGGCACCATCGAGTCGTTGAACGGTGCGGTGGAGGAGATGCTGCTGGTCTCGCTGCCGGGCTATACGCATCGTGCTCGCCCCGCGGAGGTGTACCGCCCGGATCGGGTCGAGGATCTGCTCTCGTATCCGGACTTCGTGAAGGTGCTGCTGGACTGGGTGGCGTGGTGGAACACCGAGCATCACCCTGCGGGTCTTGCGGACGGGCTGACGCCGTTGGTGGCGTGGGAGTCGGATCCGACTCCGGTCGAGGAGGTGGCGGAGGAGCGGCTGGCGTTCTTCGCGCTGGAGGACGACGGCCGGCAACGGAAGATCACGACGAAGGGGATCAGCTGGCGGCGCCGTGCCTATATCGCGCCGTGGATGGCCGGGAACGTCGGCACGCTGGTCCGCCTGCGGTATCTGCCGCACTATGACGGGCAGATCGAGGTGTTCGCCGCCGAGGAGTGGGGCCGGCATCTGGGGACGGCCTATCTGGCCCAGGCGGCGACGCTGGAGCAGCGCCGCGCGCTGAGTTCGGTCAGGGAGCAGAAGGCCCGCGGACTGAAGGCGGATTTGAAGGCGGCGGAGAAGCTGCGCCGGACCCGGTATACGGCCACGACCACGGCTTCCGCTCCCCGTCCGCGGCGCACGGTCACCTCCGGTCAGGCCGAAGCGGAGATCGCCCGGGCGAAAGCGACGGATTTGGCGGCCCGTGCACTGCCGGACTTGATCCCGCCGAGGGAGCCCCCGTCCTCGTGGGCGCGCCCGATTCTCCGCCCTCGGCGGGCGGCCGACTCGCAAACGGACGCTGGGCAAGCGGCTGACTGCGGGCCGCCTGGAGTGGCCGGCGTACCTGGGAACAGCGAGGAGCGTTGAGGAATGGCGACTGCTGAATGTAAGGGCCGGCTGCCCCGGGAGCGGGAGGACCACTTCATGCGTCTGCCGGGAGCTCAGGTGGTCTCGACGCGTGCCCTGCTGATGGTGCGGGAGAACATCCGCGCCGCGATCGAGGCGCGGGCGATGATCTGTATCTACGGGCAGGCAGGCCGGGGCAAGTCCTTGGCGGTGAACACCTCGCTGCGTGAGCTCGCGCCGAAGCTGACGCGCCGGATCCAGTTCCGGGCGCGCCCCTCTACCCGAGACCTGCGCCACGAGCTGTTCCACGCCCTCGGCCTGCAGGGCCGCCCGCCGGCGCAGCCGATTGAGTTCGACCGGATGCTGCGCGGCGCTCTGGAGGAGACGCATGTCCTGGTCTGCACCTTTTGGGGTTGCACCCAGGGCTGTCTGCACCGTTGTCTGTACGGGTGCGCCCGGGGTTGCGCCGGAGGTACTGCCGGAGGTGTGAACCTCCCTTTCCGCGAACGGGCTGTTTGCGCAGGTCAGACCCCGTGGGTAAGCCCGATTTGGGCGCCGACAGACCCCAGTTCACCGCCGTCCTGGCCGGCATCAAGGTACGCGGCCCGGTCGGCCGCCCCCGCACCCGCCCGGACGCCGTCGCAGGCGACAAGGCATATTCTTCCCGCGCCAACCGCGCCAACCGCGCCCACCTGCGCAAACGCAACATCAAGGCCGTCATTCCGGAGAAGAAGGACCAGGCCGCGAACCGCAAGAAGAAGGGACGCCGGGGCGGACGGCCCGTCAGCCACGACGTCGATCTTTACAAGGAGCGCAACAGCGTGGAGCGTTGCATCAACAAGATCAAGGACTGGCGCGGCCTCGCCACCCGCTTCGACAAGACTTCCGCCAGCTACCTCGCAGGGCTCCATCTACGCGGCTCCCTCATCTGGATCCGCAGCCTCCGCCCCACCGAGTGATCTCAACTCAGAACAGGCCCTAGGAGGAACCAGTGTCATACCCGCAACTGCTCACCCCCGAGGAGAAGCTCGCCGACGCGAAGAAGCTGTTGAGCCTCCCGCGTATCGTCGTGATCTGCGGCTCCACCCGCTTCATGACCGAGATGACCGAGGCCGATCTGCGGGAGACCAAAGCCGGAAAGATTGTCGTCAAACCGGGCTGTGACCTGAAGTCGCCGCACGAACTTTGGTCCGATCCTGTCGAGGCCGAGGCGCTGAAGGTTCGACTCGACGATCTGCACCGGGCGAAGATCCGGCTCGCTGATGAGGTGCTCGTAGTCGGCGACTACATCGGAGACAGCACCCGAGCCGAAATCGCCTACGCCCGGTCGCTGGGCAAGCCCGTGCGGTTCACACACCCCGAAGTCGACCCTGACGCCTGACCGCCCGCTGCCACCTCGACAACCAGGGCCGGCAGCCCGCCGCCTGACCGTCTCGCGGTGGCTTCGGCCGCCGCCCACCCCACACCCTCCGCAGGCATCCCTTGGAATTGATCATCTAGTGCTCTGACCGGGAAGGTTCGCCGGGTTGCTGGGAGGGTGGATGGCGTGCGACGACGGAGATCTGCCCAATAGGATCTTGAGCCCAGGCACGGATGTCGGAGGGCGACGATGGAACAGCCGCGGATACGCCTCGGCAACGATGATGTGTGGCTGGAACTGGCTCGGACCGGCTCGGACAGCTGGCAGGTCACGGCGGATTGGTGCTCCTGGCTGACAGCTGACTTCACTGCGGATCTCAGCGCTGCGGAGGTCGTGGACTTCGTGGCGCGGATACTCTCTCGCCTGCGCGCGCCGTCGGGTGTGCGCTTTTCGGCGGCGGTGACTCCCGGTCGGAACAATCCGCTGACGTTGAAGGCGGAGCCAGTCGGGGACGGTTTCGCCTTTTTCGTGCGCCTGACTCCCAACGGTGACGACGACGTGTGTCATTTGCAGATGGAGATCGATCCGATCGCCACGGTGGAACTTCGTGAGACATTCAGTGCGCTGCACGCGGCGCTGGTGGTCTGACCGCCTGGAGCATTTAGGTCAGGCCGCCGTCGTAAGCGGGCGTCCGCCACAGCCGGTCGGGATGTCGTAGTTCGGCCCAGACCGAACCCGCGGTAGGGCGGATGCCGAGCGGGCCGAACTCGTCGAACGCGAAGACCCGGTCCGGAAAGCGGTCCAGGACGTGCTCGATGCGGTCGAGTTTGGTGTCGCGTTCCGGGTCCGGGGACTCCTTCCAGGTCTTGGTGCGCTGGAAGGTGATGCCGCGGCGGGCGAGCAGGCAGCGTAATGCTTCGCGGCCGATGCGGATCATCCGGCCGTGGACTTTGCGCAGGTAGGAGACAAGTTTGCGCAGCGACCAACGGGTGAAGGGTGATGAGGCTCTTTGAAATCGGCCAGGGCTGCTTTTTTCCCCAGATGGTCTGGTTTTGGAAGGTGTGGGGAGGTTGGGGAGTACGAGCGTGTGTCACCACGGTCGGCTTGGCCATCACACAGCTGCGGGCCTGTGTAGCTTTGGCCAGGACACCGATCCTTGGGGAGGGGAAGATCGTGCATGACTTGGGAGGCGTTGCGGTTCGCGTCCTGCGCTGGGTCGGCGCCGGGATAGTCGCCGCGCTGGAATATGTGAACCTCCGTGACGGCCTTCGAGGGTTCAAGCGTGACGTGCAGCGCGGAGCCCGCCGGTCGCGCTGAGGAGTTCTTCTGCTGGATGTGGCCCCTCGTGATCGGTGACGGTCAGGTGTTGTCGGTGTAGTAGACGCGGAGGATGCCGTCGATGTCGTTGACGGTGTCCGAGATGCTGATGGTGTCGATCCAGCGGTGTCCGACGTGGGAGTCCTGGCAGATGCGCGTATGAGGCTCGGTGCCGGACCGCCAGGGCTCGGGCCCGGCTCACAGACGACGCGGCCCGGGACTGCGCGGCCGCGAAGTCCAGTCGGCCGTCCCGCCAGATGGCGTTGTCACGTTGTCGAGGGTGTTGGCGCTTGGTGGGGCGTCGGGGCGTGCTGGGGCCGGGTTCCGGCTCCGCGCTCAGGCCGTGGCGGGCAGGCCGGCGGTGCCGGTGGCCTGCTCCCAGATCGCGAAGCGGA
>NZ_JBEZKL010000032.1:0-65506 GCF_040704695.1 Streptomyces sp. NPDC048411 | reverse complement strand
CGGACCGTGATCAACGGTCCGGGCCCACTGCTTTGCGCATTCCTGTTCGTGCGTCTGCCGGGTGCGCCGCGGCGGCGGCCGGTCACTTCTCCGCACGGACCGGAATGTCGAGGACCACCCGGGTGCCGCGCTCGGGGGCCGGGACCATGCCGAACGATCCGCTCAACTCGCCCTCCACCAGCGTCCGTACGATCTGCAGCCCCAGGTTTCCGGCCCGCTGCGGGTCGAACCCCTCGGGCAGCCCGCACCCGTCGTCCTGGACGGTGATCAGCAATCGCGCCTCGGCCGACAAGCCGCCGCGCACCGCCGAGACCTCGACCGTGCCGGTCTGGCCGACGGTGAACGCGTGTTCCAGGGCGTTCTGCAGCACCTCGGTGAGCACCATGGCGAGCGGAGTGGCCACTTCCGCATCGAGGATGCCGAAGCGCCCATTGCGCCGGCAGGCGACCCGGCCCGGGGAGATCTCGGAGACCATCGCGATGACCCGGTCGGCGATCTCGTCGAACTCGACCCGCTCGTCCAGATTCTGGGACAGCGTCTCATGGACGATCGCGATCGAACCGACGCGCCGTACCGCCTCGTTGAGGGCTTCACGGCCCTGCGGTGACTCCATCCGTCGGGCCTGCAGACGCAACAGGGCAGCCACCGTCTGGAGGTTGTTCTTCACCCGGTGGTGGATCTCCCGGATGGTGGCGTCCTTCGTGATCAACTCGCGCTCGCGGCGACGCAGTTCGGTGACGTCGCGGAGGAGGACCAGGGAGCCGATCCGGACTCCCTTGGGCTTGAGCGGGATCGCCCGGAGCTGGATCACGCCGCCCGCGCCTTCGACCTCGAACTCGCGGGGCGCGTAACCGCTCGCCAGTTTGACCAGGGCCTCGTCCACCGGGCCGCGGGAGGGGGCGAGTTCGGCGGTGGTCCGGCCGAGGTGGTGTCCGACGAGGTCGGAGGCGAGACCGAGGCGGTGGTACGCGGAGAGGCCGTTGGGGCTGGCGTACTGGACGACGCCGTCGGCATCGAGCCTGATCAGACCGTCACCGACGCGTGGCGAGGCATCCATGTCGACCTGCTGGCCCGGGAACGGGAAGGCCCCCGCGGCGATCATCTGGGCCAGGTCGGAGGCCGACTGCAGATAGGTGAGCTCCAGCCGTGAAGGGGTGCGGACGGTCAGGAGGTTCGTGTTGCGGGCGATGACGCCCAGAACCCGGCCCTCACGGCGTACGGGGATCGACTCGACCCGAACCGGCACCTCCTCGCGCCACTCCGGGTCGCCCTCGCGGACGATCCGGCCCTCGTCGAGCGCCGCGTCCAGCAGCGGACGGCGGCCGCGCGGCACCAGATGGCCGACCATGTCGTCCTGGTACGAGGTGGGTCCCGTGTTGGGCCGCATCTGGGCGACGGACACATAGCGGGTCCCGTCGCGGGTAGGCACCCACAGGACGAGGTCGGCGAAGGACAGGTCGGAGAGCAGCTGCCACTCCGAGACCAGCAGATGCAGCCACTCGAGGTCGGTGTCGCCGAGGGCTGTGTGCTGGCGGACGAGGTCGTTCATGGAGGGCACGTGTGCGAGCGTACCTGTGGATACGCGATGGCTCCGAACCGAACAACCTGCCCGTACGTGCAGGGGAAGGAGGGCCGGAAATTGGCGTGCTCCGATGGATGGACAGACGAGAATGGTCTAGTCCACAATGCTCAAGACAGAGCTTCCGCTCTCCCCGCACAGGAGAGTGGATCGAGGTACCCGCGCTCTCTGCCCTGACTGCGCCGGTACCTCCCCCGGCCGGGGGCACCGCACACCGTCGGCCGAGCAGACCGTCCGGCGCCTGGGGGTGGAAGAAGGAGCGGGACTGGGTACGTACAGCTGCAAGGCGGAGGATTGAACCAACGCGGAGCGTTGGTGATTGACGACAACGCCGCAGATGTGCGCGCCCAGCCCCGCGACGCCGCCCCCCCCAGGCGGTGGTCGGTCCTACTCCGGGCTGCGGTGCCGGACGGGCTGAGGGTCCCGTCCTGGCGCCGCGGCCCGCGGGTGTTTCTGCGGGCCTCCCGCCGGAGACCGGCACGGTCAGCGGGTCTCGGTGACCTTGGCCAGGGCACGGGGCACGTCCGGGTCCTGGCCGCGGGCGATCGCCACCTCGTGCGCCGGCATCTGCAGCGGCAGGATCTCCAGGATCGGCTGGACATCCTCGGCGACCCCGGGCGTCGGTAGTACGAATCCCGCGGGCGCCGCTTCCACCTGGGCCTTGGGGCCGACCACGAAGAGGATCGCACCGAGGCCCTCCAGCCGGTCCAGGACCTGCTGGAGGGCCTCGCCGCCCCGGCCGTCCGTGACGACGTCGATCACCGGGGAGATGTTGTCGACCATGGCGAGCGGGCCGTGCAGCAGATCGGCGCCGGAGGAGAAGAGGGCGGGGATGCAGCTCGTCTCCCTCCGGCCACGGGGTTCGGGAGCGCCGCCAGCGGGCGGCGGCCGGACGGCGCGCGAGGGGAACCCGGAGGTCGCCTGCGGGTTGCCAGGCTCTGCTAGATTGGCATTAGATTGGTCTATACCACATATCGAGACTCTTCAGATCGGCAGGCCCCGCGTGGAAGTTGTCATCGTCCCGGACGCCAAGGCAGGCGGCGAACTCATCGCGGGAGCCATCGGCGCCCTGCTGAGCCGCAAGCCCGACGCCCTTCTCGGCGTTGCCACCGGCTCGACCCCGCTGCCCATCTACCAGGCGCTGGCGGCCAAGGTGCGCTCCGGCGAGGTGGACGCCTCGCGTGCGCGCATCTGTCAGCTCGACGAGTACGTCGGACTGCCGTCCGGCCACCCCGAGTCGTACCGTTCGGTGGTGCTGCGCGAGGTCGTCGAGCCGCTCGGACTGTCCGAGGAGTCCTTCATGGGCCCGGACGGCTCCGCCGAGGACGTCCAGGCCGCCTGCGAGGCCTACGACAAGGCGCTGGCCGCTGCGGGCGGAGTGGACCTTCAGCTGCTCGGGATCGGCACGGACGGGCACATCGGCTTCAACGAGCCGTGCTCCTCGCTGGCGTCCCGCACCCGGATCAAGACGCTGACCGAGCAGACCCGGGTCGACAACGCGCGCTTCTTCGACAACGACATCAGCCAGGTGCCGCACCACGTCATCACGCAGGGCATCGGCACGATTCTGGAGTCCCGCCACCCGATCCTGCTGGCGACGGGCGAGGGCAAGGCCGAGGCGGTGGCGCTGACGGTGGAGGGGCCGGTGGCGGCGTTCGTACCGGCGTCGGCCCTGCAGCTGCATCCGCACGCGACGGTGGTCGTGGACGAGGCCGCGGCGTCGAAGCTGAAGCTGGCGGAATACTTCCGGGCCACGTATGCGGCGAAGCCGCGGTGGCAGGGGATCTAGGAGGGTGCTGAAGGCAGCGCCGTCCGCCCGTAGGCGGGCCTGGCGGCGTCTGGTGCGTGCGATCGCAAGGCGGAGGGTCGCCCCGACACTGGGCGTATCGGGGCGAACCCGACAACGCAACGAGCGTGCGTGCCAGGCGTCGCCAGGCAGGCGGGACGTTCGAAACACGCCCTGATGCCCCTCCCGGCCGGCTTTACCCCGTCGCGCCGCCCGGCACGCCCGCTCGCCACGTTGGCCAAAAGCCCTGGTAGCTCCTTCCCCGAGCTCTCAGCTTCGTACGAGCAGGGGAGACCCCACCCCAGGACGTCCGGCCGCCTTGCGATCGCACGCACCGGACGACGCTCCTCACGGGGCACACACTGCCGGTCACGGCACTGAGAGCTCGAAAGGGCCGGGGCACCGTGTGGGGTGTCCCGGCCCTTTCGTGTGCCGGAGTGTGCCGGATGCACGACCGGCGCGTCGTCCTCGAACGCCGGACCGGGGTCGGAACCCCTGACGGCGTGTGGACCGTTCCCGTGTCAGGATCCGGACGGGCCTGATGATCCCGTGATGGCCTCTGCGGCTGCCTGGCCGCAGACTCGGGCTGCGCCATGAGTGGCTACGTACAGGGCGCCTCTCGGGGACTCCTGAGGGACGCCCATTTCGACGACCACCGTGTCGGGGCGCTCGGCGATCAGGGCGTCCACGGCGTCCGTCATCCACGGGTGGCGGTGGGCGTCGCGGACGACCGCGACGATGCGACGGTCCCCCGCGGCGTCCAGGACCGCTGTCACGGGCGCCTCGGTCTCGCTGTTGCAGGTGTCGGTGCCGGTGCCCGGCAGGATCCGGGCCAGTTCGGCCGCGATGCCCCACGGGGTCTCGTCGCCGACCGCGATGTTCGCGACCGGGGTGAACGCGGCGATGTACGCCGGCTCGGTCAGCGGTTCGGCCGTGCCAGTCACCCGCACCGCACGACGGGCGGCCACCAGGCCGATGTCGGAGGCGATACCGGTGCCGGGCGCGGTCCTCTCCTGCGTCACCGCGCCCGGCTCCGGGACGGCCTCCCGCGCCCGCTGCGTCCAGGACGCGAGGGAACGTACCCGTGCCGCCGCGTCGGCCAGCCGCTCCTCGGGCAGTTCGCCGGTCCGTACCGCCGCGACCAGCGCGTCGCGCAGACGCAGCACGGTGCCTTCGTCGTCCAGCCCGCCGCCGACACAGATCGCGTCGGCGCCCGCGGCGACCGCGAGGACGGAACCGCGCTCGATCCCGTACGTCGAGGAGATGGCCTGCATCTCCATGCCGTCGGTGACGATCAGCCCGTCGTAACCCAGTTCCTCGCGCAGCAGACCGGTGAGGATCTGCGGGCTCAGCGTCGCCGGGCGGTCGGGGTCGAGCGCGGGAAGCAGAATATGCGCGCTCATCACCGATTTGGAACCCGCTGCGATCGCCGCCCGGAAAGGCACCAGCTCACGGGCGTGCAGGGTGTCGAGGTCCACATCGATGCGGGGCAGCGCGTGGTGCGAGTCGACCGCGGTGTCGCCGTGCCCCGGGAAGTGTTTGGTGCAGGCGGCGACCCCGGCGGCCTGGAGTCCCTCGATGTACGCGGCGGTGTGCCGGGCGACCAGGTGCGGGTCGGCTCCGAAGGACCGTACGCCGATGACCGGGTTGCCCGGGTTCGAGTTGACGTCGGCGGACGGCGCCCAGTTGAGGTTGACGCCGCACTCGGCGAGTCGGCGGCCGAGCTCCTGGGCGACCGCGCGGGTCAGCCCCAGGTCGTCGACGGCGCCGAGTGCGAGGTTGCCGGGGAAGGACGAGCCGTGACGCACCTCGAGCCGGGTGACGTCACCGCCCTCCTCGTCGATCGCGACGAGTACGTCGTCCCGCTCGGCCCGGAGTTGGGCGGTGAGCGCGGAGAGCTGCTCCGGCGTCTCGATGTTGCGGCCGAACAGACCGACGGAGGAGAGTCCCTCGCCGACTCGGCGCAGCAGCCAGTCCGGCGCGGTGGTGCCGGCGAAGCCCGGCTGCAGGACGGCGAGGGCGTCGCGCGTGACGGTGTCCGTGCTGGAAGTGAGTGTGGTCATGACGCGGCGTTATCCCTTCACGGCGCCGTCGGTAAGACCGCTGACGGCCTTGCGCTGCAAGTAGATGAAGAGGATCAGGATCGGGATCGCGAAGAGCGAGGAGGCAGCCATGGTCGCCCCCCAGTCGTCACCGAACGCGGTCTGGAACTGAGAGAGCCAGAGCGGCAGGGTCTGGGACTCGATGTCCTTGTTGAGGATGAGGACGAGCGGGAACTCGTTCCAGGCGGTGATGAATCCGAAGAGCGAGGTCGCCATCAGACCGGGGCCGAGCAACGGCAGGATCACCTTCCTGAACGCCTGCGGGCGGGTACAGCCGTCGACCATGGCGGACTCCTCCAGTTCCTTGGGCACCGCGGCGACATAGCCGCGCAGCGTCAGGACGGCGAAGGGCAGGACCATCATCATGTAGAAGACCGTCAGCGGGACCAGGCTGTTCAGCATGTCCGCGTCGCGGACCAACATGTAGATCGCGATGACCATGACTTCCCACGGCGCCATCTGCGCGATCATGAACGTCAGCAGGATGCCACGGCGTCCCTTGAAGCGCATGCGCGCCATCGCGAAGGACGCCAGCAGCGCGATCACCAGCGAGGCGGCCACGGAAAGGATCGTCACCGTGAACGAGTTGCCGACCAGGGTCCAGAAGTGGTCGGCCGCGACGGCCTTCTTGAAGTGCCCGAGGGTGATGTCGGTGGGGAACCACACCGGGGTGTCGGTGATGATGTCGCCGGTCGGCTTGAACGCCGTGCTGAACATCCAGTAGACGGGGAAGGCGAAGCCTATGAAGAGGACGACAGCCGTCAGGTTGGGCCAGATCCGGCCGAACAGTGAGCGCCTCACAGCTCGTCCTCCTCTTGCTTGAGTACGGTGCGCAGGTAGTAACCGGTCATCGCCAGCAGGACGATGATCGTCAGGAACGAGATGGCCGCGCCCATGCCGAAGTGCTGGTTGCCGACGCCTTCGACGAACGCGTAGACGGGCAGGGTCTCGGTGAGCCGGTCCGGGCCGCCGCCGTTGATCGCGAAGAGCTGGGCGAAGGACTTGAAGACCCAGATGACTTCGAGGAACGTCGTGGCCAGCAGGAACGGCTTGAGGAACGGGAGCGTCACCGAGGTGAAGCTCTTCCAGGATCCGGCGCCGTCGAGCGAGGCGGCCTCGTACAGCTCCTTGGGGATCGTCGTCGACGCGGCGTACAGGTTGATCGCCACGAACGGGATGGACTGCCAGACGATCACCAGGGTGACCAGCGAGAAGGTGGAGAACTGACTGCTCGTCCAGTTGAAGTCGGCCATCGAGTGCCAGCCGAGGCTGTCGAGGACGTAGTTGACGACACCGAACCGCTGGGCGAACAGCCACTGGTAGACCGTGGTCGCCGCGATCATCGGCATGGCCCAGGCGAGCACCAGGCCCAGCATGAGCAGCAGTCGCATCATCTTGCCCAGCCGCGCGAGCAGCAGGCCGACCAGCATCCCGAGCAGCATGATCAGGACGACGTTGGCGGCGGTGAAGAGGACCGACCGCTCGACGACCTTCCAGAAGTCCGAGCTGCCGAGGATTTCCTTGTAGTTGTCGACGCCGTTCCACTCGGTCAGGTGGAGAATCAGCTGGCGTGGGTTGAGGTTCTGGAACGACAGCATGCCGTTCTTGACCAGCGGGTAGCCCAGGAGCACCGCTGTGGCGAGCAGTGCGGGCAGGAGGAGGAGGTAGGGGGCGGATCCACCGGCCCGCTCCATGCTCGATGCGGCAGGGCCGCCCGGAGGGGCGTCATCCTTGCGGACGCCGGCTGCCGGGACCGAGTCCACTGTTTCGGTCTGCACTGACATGCTCGCCATCTCTTCTTGGGCCGTACGGTCGAGTCACGCGGGAGCGCCGGGGGGCGGCAGATGCCCGCCCCCCGGCGCGCGCGGTCAGCTCTTCTGCGAGAGACGCTTGTTGATCTCCGCCTCGACCGCCTTGGCGGCGTCGGCCGGGGACTTACCGTTCAGAACCGCGGTCATGTAGCTCTTGATCGGGTTCGGCGCGTTCTCGACAGCGGCCCACTCGGGGATGAGCGGGGTGGTGCCACCGCCGGCGGCGGCCGGGGCCGCGGCCTCGGCGGCGCCGTTGCCGATCAGGTTGGAGTTGAGCGACTCCTTGTTCGGGATGACGCCGTTCTCCTTGGCCAGCTGGCCCTCGAACTGGTCGGACAGAGCGAGCTTCAGGAACTCCTTGGCGAGGTCCTGCTTCTTGCTGCCCGCGGCTACCGCGAAGTTGGAGCCACCGAGGAAGACGCCCTCGGGCTTGTCGGCGGTCTCACCCGGGATGGTGAAGTAGCCGATGTCGCTCTCGATCTTCTTGTTGGCCGCGATGGCCGTGCCGGCCTCCCAGCCCATGCCGATGAAGGCACCGACCTTGCCCTTGGCGAAGACCTCGGCCTGCTGCGGGGTGGCCTCGTCCTTGTCCTTGGGGGCCTTGGAGTAGGACTGGTACTTCTTGTAGAGCTCCATGGCCGCGGTGACCTTGGGGTCGGAGAGGTTGGAGACGTAGGTGTCGCCTTCCTTCTTCACGAGGTCCGCGCCCTGGCCGATGGTCAGGCCGTCGAAGAAGTACCAGTTCTGGCCGGGCATGTAGATCGGCTCGGCCTTGCCCTTCTTCTTGATGGCGTCGAGGTCCTTGAAGAACTCGTCGCGCGTCTTCGGGGTGTCCGTGATGCCGGCGTCGGCCCAGACCTTCTTGTTGTAGATGACGACGCGGTTGGCGAAGTACCACGGGGCGGCGTACTGCTTGCCATCGAAGACGGAGGACTTGTTGAGCGCGTCGACCCAGTCACCGCCGATCTCCTGCTTGAGGTCGCTCAGGTCGGCGAGGCCACCGGTGGCCGCGTAGGCCGGGGTCTGGGTGTTGCCGACCTCGATGACGTCCGGCGGGGCCGACTCGGAGAGAGCCGTCGTGATCTTCTGCTGAATGCCATCCCACTTCTGGGTCTGGAACTTCAGCGTGGCGCCGGTCTGCTTCTTGAAGGCGGCGGTGAGGTCCTTGGTCCAGCCGGGAGGCGTGGAGCCGTCCATGGCCCAGACAGTCAGCGTCTGGCCCTTGTAGCTGTCGGGCCCGGTCTTCTTGCTGCTGCTGTCGGTCTTGTCGTCCGAGCCACAGGCAGTGGCACCGGCCAAGAGAGCCACCACACCGATGGCCGCGATGAGTCCGCGCTTCACGACACCCTCCTCAGGGATGCAAGAGAATTCCCCCCACCACCCGAGATCGCCGTCCGTCGCACAATTGCATACGACGGGTACTGCCCGTGGGGCTGGGACCTGGTCTTTAATGGTTTAGACCAGTACTCGGAGCTTGGCCTAGACCTTTAGGGGTGTCAAGGGTGTATAAGAAGTGCACTCGCGTCCGTTACAGGACCGACACCTGAGGGAGGGCCACGAGCCGTGACCGGACCGTGCCACCATGTGAGCCGCAACAGACGGAGGAGCAGGTGACGGCAGCAACGCAGCAGTCGGGAAGGCGGGCTATGAGTGCCGACGGGGGCAGTACGGAGAACGAGACGGGCGCGGGCGCGGCCACACGCACCGCACGGGTCCCGAAGTACTACCGGCTGAAGCGCCACCTCCTCGACATGACGGACACCATGCCGCCCGGCACCCCGGTGCCACCGGAGCGGACCCTCGCCGCCGAGTTCGACACCTCGCGCACCACCGTGCGCCAGGCGCTCCAGGAGCTGGTCGTGGAGGGCCGGCTGGAGCGCATCCAGGGCAAGGGCACGTTCGTGGCCAAGCCGAAGGTCTCGCAGGCCCTGCAGCTCACCTCGTACACCGAGGACATGCGCGCCCAGGGGCTGGAACCGACCTCTCAACTCCTGGACATCGGATATGTCACCGCCGACGACACCCTCGCCGGGCTGCTGGACATCACGACCGGCGGCCGGGTGCTGCGGATCGAGCGACTCCGCCTGGCCAGCGGTGAACCGATGGCCATCGAGACCACGCACCTTTCGGCCAAACGCTTTCCCGCGTTGCGTCGTTCGCTGGTGAAGTACGCCTCCCTCTACACCGCGCTGGCCGAGGTCTACGACGTACGGCTCGCCGAGGCCGAGGAGACG
Source organism: Streptomyces sp. NPDC048411 (assembly GCF_040704695.1). Taxonomy (NCBI): domain Bacteria; kingdom Bacillati; phylum Actinomycetota; class Actinomycetes; order Kitasatosporales; family Streptomycetaceae; genus Streptomyces; species Streptomyces sp. NPDC048411. The sequence continues at coordinate 55,994 of NZ_JBEZKL010000032.1, read as the reverse complement.
ATCGAGACCTCGCTCGCCACCCCGCGGGAAGCCGGTCTGCTCGGTACGGACGTGGGGCTGCCGATGCTCATGCTGTCCCGTCACTCCCTGGACGGACGCGGCGAACCGGTCGAATGGGTGCGGTCGGTGTACCGCGGCGACCGTTACAAGTTCGTGGCGCGTCTGAAGCGGCCGACCGACTGAGACCGCGGACCGGCTCCTGACCGGACAACTGTCCAGACGCGGACAGAGCATCAGGAGTCGGTCCCCCGGGCAGAATCCCTCCAGCGGCTCCGTCACACTTTTGCCGGGCAGGGGGTGACGGTGACCGGAAGACTCCCCTAGATTGCCTGCGCGTTACAACAGGTGATCAGCGAGGGGACGGAGGCACCACATGCCCGAGGAAACAGACGCGAAACCACCGACGGTCACACCGGTGAGAGTACTCATCGCCCTCTGTCTCGCCGCCCCGTTCGTGGCGATGCTCTGGGTGGGTTCGTACGCGAAGGTGGACCCCACCTTCATCGGAATCCCGTTCTTCTACTGGTACCAGATGGTCTGGGTGCTGATCTCCACGGCGCTCACGATGGTCGCGTACAAGCTCTGGCAGCGTGACCAGCGCGCCCGCAAGGGGGGTGCGTCGGCATGAAGGACGGCGTGAACGGCGTCGCGCTCGGCGTCTTCATCTTCTTCTTCGTGGCCGTCACGGTCATGGGCTTCCTGGCGGCGCGCTGGCGCAAGGCCGAGAACGAGGCCAGCCTCGACGAATGGGGCCTGGGCGGACGGTCGTTCGGCACCTGGGTCACCTGGTTCCTGCTCGGCGGCGACCTGTACACCGCGTACACCTTCGTAGCCGTTCCCGCGTTGATCTACACGGCGGGCGCGGCCGGCTTCTTCGCGGTGCCGTACACCATCCTCGTGTACCCGCTGATCTTCACCTTCCTGCCGCGGCTGTGGTCGGTCTCGCACAAGCACGGGTACGTGACCACCTCGGACTTTGTCCGTGGGCGCTTCGGCTCGAAGGGGCTGTCGCTGGCGGTCGCCGTCACCGGCATCCTCGCCACGATGCCGTACATCGCGCTCCAGCTCGTCGGCATCCAGGCGGTACTGGACGTGATGGGCGTCGGCGGCGGCGAGAACACCAACTGGTTCGTCAAGGACCTGCCGTTGCTGATCGCGTTCGCGGTGCTCGCCGCGTACACGTACTCGTCCGGTCTGCGGGCGCCCGCGCTGATCGCGTTCGTCAAGGACGGGCTGATCTATCTGGTCATCGCGGTGGCGATCATCTACATCCCGATCAAGCTGGGCGGATTCCACGACATCTTCGCCGCCGCGCAGGAGAAGTTCGCGGGCCCGCCTGGAGGGAAACCGACCGGCGCGCTGGCTCCCGCCGAGGCCAACCAATGGACCTACGCCACTCTGGCGTTGGGCTCGGCGCTGGCACTGTTCATGTATCCGCACTCGATCACGGCGACGCTCTCCAGCCGCAGCCGCAATGTGATCCGGCGCAACACCACGATCCTCCCGCTGTACTCGCTGATGCTGGGCCTGCTGGCGCTGCTCGGCTTCATGGCGATCGCCGCCGGAGTCAAGGTGGACAACGGACAGTTGGCGATCCCGCAGCTGTTCGAGAACATGTTCCCCGACTGGTTCGCCGGCGTGGCGTTCGCCGCGATCGGCATCGGCGCGCTGGTCCCCGCCGCGATCATGTCGATCGCCGCGGCGAACCTCTTCACCCGGAACATCTACAAGGACTTCCTGAAGCCCGACGCCACCCCGGCCCAGGAGACGAAGGTCTCCAAGCTGGTGTCGCTGCTGGTGAAGGTCGGTGCGCTCGTCTTCGTCCTCACCATGGACAAGACGGTCGCGATCAACTTCCAGCTGCTCGGCGGGATCTGGATCCTGCAGACGTTCCCGGCACTGGTCGGCGGCCTGTTCACCCGGTGGTTCCACCGCTGGGCGCTGCTCGCGGGCTGGGCGGTCGGCATGGTGTACGGCACGCTCGCCGCATACGGAGTGGCAAGCCCGACCCAGGCGCACTTCGGCGGCTCCTCGAAGGAGATCCCGGGGATCGGCGAGATCGGCTACATCGGTCTGACGGCGTTCGTGCTGAACGCCGTGGCGACCGTGGTGCTGACCTTCGTCCTGAACGCGGTGAAGGCCCCGGCGGGCGTCGACGAGACCTCCCCGGCGGACTACACGGCGGACGCGGGCGACCCGGGCGTCCAGGTGGAACTCCCCTCGGCCAGGCCCGAGTCGAGCCCGTCACCCGACGCGAGCCCATCCGCCGGCTAGGGCGTGTTTCGACCGGGCACGGGCCACGGAGGGCGTCGCGCAGCTCGTCCTGTCCGCCCAGCCGACCATGTCCGGCGCCCACCGGATCTACCATCGGCGCGACTTCGTACGCACGCCGGAACGCGACCGGGATCCCCTTGCGGGCCTCGCGCTGCTCACGTACAGCCTGAGCCTCTGAACCGATTCGACACAACATGTGGGGGCCGCCTCATCGGGCGGCCCCCACATGTATGCTCGTGCTCGCTGTCGCCGCAGGGAAATCCGGTGCGAATCCGGAACTGTCCCGCAACGGTATATTCGGGTCCCTTTTGCGCACCCTGAAAGTCCGAGGACCTGCCGACAGCGCGTCCGGCTCGACCGATCCGGACGCCCAGACGTCCGGGCCTCGCGGATGGGCCGGTGGACGCCGCACGCAGTGCTGCCCTCCTTCTTCGGGCATTCCTCCGAGCGGCTGCCCCGCTCCCCCGCCGGCCCCGAGCCGAGCGAGGGAGAGCACCACGTGACCATCGCGCCAGCCGATCCGGCTTCAGTCGCCGAGTCCGCGGGAAGCACGAACGACGGACCCGGGACCGCACTGCTGCGGACCCTGACCGACCTCACTGCCGATCTGCCCGACACCAACCCCGGCCGCGTCGCCGCCGCCGCGCTGCGCGGCCGCAACGCCGCGTCGGACGAGGCGGAGTTGCGCGCGCTGGCCACCGAGGCCGCCGCGGGTCTGATCGCCGAGGACCCCGCGTACTCCCGGCTCGCCGCCCGCCTCCTGACCCGCACCATCGCGGACGAGGCGGCCGGTCAGGGCGCGCTGTCGTTCTCCGCCTCGGTCGCCGTCGGCCACCGCGAGGGTCTGGTCGCGGACCGTACGGCCGCGTTCGTGGCGCTCCACACGGCCCGGCTCGACGCGCTGGTCGAGCAGTCCCTCGCCGACGGCGCCGACGACCGGTTCGGCTACTTCGGGCTGCGGACACTGCACAGCCGCTACCTGCTGCGCCACCCGCTCACCCGCCAGGTCATCGAGACGCCGCAGCACTTCATGCTGCGCGTCGCCGCCGGCCTCGCCGAGGACGAGTCGGTGCGCGCACTGGACGAAGTCGCCGCGCTGTACGGTCTGATGAGCCGCCTCGACTACCTCCCCTCCTCCCCCACACTCTTCAACTCCGGCACCCGGCACCCGCAGATGTCCTCCTGCTATCTGCTGGACTCACCGCTGGACGAGCTCGACTCCATCTACGACCGCTACCACCAGGTGGCGCGGCTCTCCAAGCACGCGGGCGGCATCGGCCTCTCGTACTCCCGGATCCGCGCCCGCGGTTCGCTGATCCGCGGCACCAACGGGCACTCCAACGGCATCGTGCCGTTCCTGAAGACGCTCGACGCCTCGGTCGCCGCAGTGAACCAGGGCGGCCGCCGCAAGGGCGCCGCCGCCGTCTACCTGGAGACGTGGCACGCGGACATCGAGGAATTCCTGGAGCTGCGCGACAACACGGGCGAGGACCAGCGGCGTACGCACAACCTCAACCTGGCGCACTGGATCCCGGACGAGTTCATGCGCCGGGTCGACGCGGACGGCGACTGGTCGCTGTTCTCCCCCGCCGATGTGCCGGAACTGGTCGACCTGTGGGGCGACGAGTTCGACGCCGCGTATCGGGCCGCCGAGGCCAAGGGCCTGGCCCGCAAGTCGATGCCCGCGCGTGAGCTGTACGGCCGGATGATGCGGACGCTCGCGCAGACCGGTCAGGGCTGGATGACGTTCAAGGACGCCTCCAACCGGACGGCCAACCAGACCGCCGAGCCGGGTCGCGTCGTCCACTCGTCGAACCTGTGCACCGAGATCCTCGAAGTCACCGACGACGGCGAGACCGCCGTCTGCAACCTCGGTTCGGTCAACCTCGGTTCGTTCGTGGCCGACGGCGACATCGACTGGGAGCGGCTGGACTCCACCGTCCGTACCGCCGTGACGTTCCTCGACCGGGTCGTCGACATCAACTTCTACCCGACCGAGCAGGCCGGCCGCTCCAACGCCCGCTGGCGTCCAGTGGGGCTGGGCGCGATGGGGCTCCAGGACGTCTTCTTCCGGCTGCGGCTGCCGTTCGACTCCCCCGAGGCCCGCGCGCTCTCCACGAAGATCTCCGAGCGGATCATGCTCGCCGCGTACGAGGCGTCCTGCGACCTCGCCGAGCGGTCCGGTCCGCTGCCCGCCTGGTCCGAGACGCGCGCCGCCCGCGGCGTGCTGCACCCCGACCACTACGACACCGAGTTGAGCTGGCCGGAGCGCTGGGACGCGCTGCGCGCCAGGATCGCGAAGACCGGCATGCGCAACTCGCTGCTGCTCGCGATCGCTCCGACCGCCACGATCGCCTCGATCGCCGGGGTGTACGAGTGCATCGAGCCGCAGGTCTCCAACCTCTTCAAGCGCGAAACGCTCAGCGGTGAGTTCCTCCAGGTCAACGCCTATCTGGTGAACGAGCTGAAGGAGCTGGGCGTATGGGACGCGCGGACCCGCGAGGCGCTGCGCGAGGCGAGCGGCTCGGTGCAGGGCTTCGCCTGGATCCCGGAGGACGTACAGGCGCTGTACCGCACGGCATGGGAGATCCCGCAGCGCGGTCTGATCGACATGGCGGCGGCGCGTACGCCGTTCCTGGATCAGAGCCAGTCGCTGAACCTGTTCCTGGAGACGCCGACGATCGGCAAGCTCTCCTCGATGTACGCGTACGCCTGGAAGCAGGGGCTGAAGACGACGTACTACCTGCGCTCGCGCCCGGCCACCCGAATCGCCCGGGCGGCGTCCGGCCGGGCCGCGGCCGCCGCTTCCCTTCCCGCGCAGCAGGCCTCGGCTCCCGACGCGGACGCGATCGCCTGCTCCCTCGAAAACCCCGAGTCCTGCGAGGCCTGCCAGTGATGAGCTCGACCGACAAGAATCTGCTCGACCCGGGCTTCGAACTGACCCTGCGGCCCATGCGCTACCCGGACTTCTACGAGCGCTACCGCGACGCGATCAAGAACACCTGGACGGTCGAGGAGGTCGACCTCCACTCCGACGTCGCCGACCTCGCCAAGCTGACACCCGCCGAGCAGCACATGATCGGCCGGCTCGTCGCGTTCTTCGCGACCGGTGACTCGATCGTCTCCAACAACCTCGTACTCACCCTGTACAAGCACATCAACTCCCCGGAAGCGCGGCTGTACCTGTCGCGTCAGCTCTTCGAGGAGGCCGTGCACGTCCAGTTCTATCTGACGTTGCTCGACACCTATCTGCCCGACCCGGACGACCGTGCGGCCGCGTTCGACGCGGTGGAGGAGATCCCCTCCATCCGCGAGAAGGCGCAGTTCTGCTTCAAGTGGATGGACTCGGTCGAGAAGATCGAGCGGCTGGAGACGCAGGCCGACCGCCGTCGCTTCCTGCTGAACCTGATCTGCTTCGCGGCGTGCATCGAGGGGCTCTTCTTCTACGGCGCGTTCGCCTACGTCTACTGGTTCCGCTCGCGCGGTCTGCTGCACGGCCTCGCCACGGGGACCAACTGGGTCTTCCGTGACGAAACGATGCACATGAACTTCGCGTTCGAGGTCGTGGACACCGTCCGCAAGGAGGAGCCCGAGCTCTTCGACGACGCCCTCCAGCAGCAGGTCACCGACATGCTGAAGGAGGCCGTCGACGCGGAGCTGCAGTTCGGCCGCGACCTGTGCGGCGACGGTCTGCCGGGCATGAACACCGAGTCGATGCGCGAGTACCTGCAGTGCGTCGCCGACCAGCGGCTCACCCGGCTCGGCTTCCCGGCTGTGTACGGCTCCGAGAACCCGTTCTCGTTCATGGAGCTGCAGGGTGTCCAGGAGCTCACGAACTTCTTCGAGCGCCGGCCGTCCGCGTACCAGGTGGCGGTGGAGGGCTCGGTCGCCTTCGACGACGACTTCTAGTGCGATGAGGTGCGGGGCCGGTCCTGCCGCGTGGGCGGCGGGGCCGGCCCCTTCCACCCCGTACCGCTGGTTGCTGCGCCAACGGGTCCTGCCGGCACAGCGCTTACTGGAGACCTCCGAGGGAACGATGGACACGATCGCCGGACGCACCGGCTTCGGAAATGCGGCGGCGCTGCGCCATCAGTTCGTCAAGTCCCTGGGAACCACTCCGAACGCTTACCGCCGCACCTTCCGCGGTCCGACCGCCGTTTCCGAAGTCGCCCGATCATCTTCGGACCTGCCCCCTGATCAAGGGCGTTTTTCGAAAGTCCCGCCTGCCAGGCGGCGCCTGGCACGCCCTAGTCGTTCGGCACGATCTCGTAGCGCGGCGTGTTCTCCGCCATCTGCCGCAGCGCGTCCTTGCGGTCCCGCTTCGAGAGCCGGTCGATGTACAGGTAGCCGTACAGATGGTCCGTCTCGTGCTGGAGGCAGCGCGCGAAGTAGCCGTTGCCGCGGATCTTGACCGGGTTGCCCTTGGCATCCTGGCCGCGCACCACCGCATAGTCCGGGCGGGCCAGCGAGGCGTACGCGGTCGGGACGGAGAGACAGCCCTCGTTGGAGTCGTCGAGGATGCGCTCCTCCGGCGGCAGCTCTTCGAGCACCGGGTTGCAGACGGCGCCCACATGCCGCACGCCGTCGTCGTCCTGGCAGTCGTAGACGAAGACCTTGAGGTCCACGCCGATCTGGTTGGCGGCCAGGCCCACGCCCTCCGCCGTCCGCTGGCTGGCGAACATGTCGTCGATCAGCCGGCCCAGCTCGTCGCCGAACTCGGTGACGTCCTTGCACTCCTTGTGCAGCACCGGGTTGCCCACGACCGTGATCGGACGGGAGGTCCCGCGCTCGCGGTACGCCGCCTCGCGCGCCTCACAGTCCTCGGTGTCCACGACGAAGCCTTCTTCGTCGACGCTGATCTGCTCGTCCGTCTCCTGCTGCGCCATGTCCGCCGTACGCCTTCCTCAAAACCTGAATCGATGCCCGTACAGCGTAACGGCCTCCCCCGCGGCGGGGAGCGGGCTCCCGATCGTGGGGGAGGCCGTTACGGCCGGGCCGCGGACGCACGGCTCAGCAGACTTCTTCGAGATCCCGCCACTCACGGCTGTCCGGGCTGTCCGCCACCCAGCCGTCCAGCAGTCCCCGCACCAGCCCGGCCGGTGCCGCTATCCCGCACTCGCGCTCCGGCACCCACAGACCTCCGGCGGTGCGGTGGCCGAGCGGTCCCGGATGGCCGGGCTCGCTGTGGTCGTGCGGGTCGAGATGCTCGCCGTCACCCTCGTCGCTCTCCATCCGGCTCTCGGAACAGGCCCGGCAGAGCAGCCGCACGGATGACGACCAGTCCTCGGCGGCGAACCCGGCATCGGACGCCAGCTGCTCCAGAGCGTCCCGGTCCGCCTCCGTGGCAGCTTCGAGGAGCACCACCCAGGTGGGTACGGGGGACGGAGCCCAGAGCTCGATCTCGTCGAACACGGGGTACGAGGGGCCCGCCGCGGTGACCCGCTCGCCGTGCGGCACCCCGTCGTGGAGGACGACCTCGCCCCAGCGCCGCCCGGAGGAGGGCAGCGGGATCGACAGCACTTCCATCCGGGCCGGATCCAGCCTGCGGCCCCAGACGACCTCGGCTTCGCCCTCGGGCGACAGCCGCACGGCCGCGCTGCCCAGCTCCATACCGACCGGCTCGCTGTTCGCCGCCGCGGTGTGCTGGCCGGCGCCCGGCACCTTCAGGCCGTACGCCTGCCAGGCGCGGCGGGCCAGGGGCCAGTCCTGCAGGGCGGTGGCGGCGATCCCGACGTTCCACCAGTCGGGGGCGCCGGACTCCTTGTCGAGGAGCGCGACGGCGCGCAGCCCGGCCGCCCTCGCCTGCTCCCAGTCATGCCGGAATTTGTGCAGCAGCGCCAGGTTGAACCATGACTCGGAGAGCCAGGGTTCCAGGTCCGCCGCCCGTGTCAGCAGTGCGCCCGCGTCCTCGTACCGGCCGTCGCCGATCAGCGTGAACGCGCGGTCCGTGGCCTGCCGCCAAGAGGCGGAGGGCCGATGCCGTACCTTCCCGAAGATCCTCACGATTCCCGCCTGTCCCGACTGGACACCCTCGTTCTTGCGCTCTCCTTCGCATCCAACCATGCCTGGCAGGACGCCCGCTCATTACCCATGGGTTACCCAGGTGGGACGGGGGTCAGACCGCCCCGGGCCAGGACCCTGGCAAGCGATTCGACCACCTCCGGCTGGTAGTCGTGGGCGGTTCCGAGCCGGAGCCGTTCCAGAGCGCCGAGCGGGCCGCTGAGACCTTCCCCGCACAGGTCGTCGTATGCGTTGACGGCGCGGACGATCCGGGCGGGCAGCGGCTGCTCGCGGTACGGGTCGGCCTGCCGCTCCACCACGACGGCGATCTCGGAGTCCACGCCGGTCTGCCGAACCACGGCCCCGCCCAGCAGCGCGATCCGGCGCTGCTCCGCGGCGGGCAGCGGGGCGGTCGCCCCGTCGGGCACGGGGTCGACGAGGGAGAGCTGACCGATGTCGTGCATCAGTGCGGCGTACTCCAGCACGGTGAGTTCGGCCCCGGAGAGCCCCAGCTCCCGACCGACGGCCGTACAGAGGACCGCCACTCTGCGGGCATGCCCGTGGGGGGTGTAGCCGGCGATCTCGGTGGACCGGGCGAGCGAGGCGATGGTCTGCCGGTAGGTGGTGCGCACGGCGACGAACCTGCGGAACGACACCTGGGTCAGCAGCAGCGGTACGCAGAGCACGGGCAGCGCCCACAGCCCGGCGACGGCGACCCCGAGAGCCATCACCGCACCGGTCGCACAGACCGCCGAACCGATGCCGAGAAAGGCGCGCAGCTCGTCGCGGAGCAGCGGCCCGTACGGGATGGAGGTGCCGCCCCTGCTCCGGTAGCCGTGGGGGAGGGTGCCGGAGCGCAGCAACAGGGCGCCGAGCACGGCGTCGCACAGGGAGGTGAGCCCGAGCAGGACGAGAAGGAAGAGTGCGAAGAACGGGCCGTCGCCGAACCAGTCGGCGGTCCGGCCGGAGTTGTAGAGCGGCTGGAAGCACACGGCGGCGAACGAGACGGTGACGATCCGCCGGGCGAGCTGATCGGCGGTGGGCCCGCTGCCGCGCGCCACGTGGGGCACGGCGGCGACAAGCTGCGCGGCGACGAGGACGGCGACGACCTGGAGGACCCCGTGGGTGGTGGGTTGCCCGCCACTGCGGCCGAGCAGGGCGTACGCGAGCGCGCCGGCGGCCCCGAGCGGCGCGGGCTCCCGCTCCCCGGGCAGCGCACCCCAGCGGGCGAGCTCGCCGACGGTGATGAGCACCCCGAAGGCAAGGGCATGCCCGGGTTCATGAACTCCGTGCCAGAGAGTGTGAGCCAGCCCCCCGAGGGCAAGCACAACGGCACCGAGGCGGACAGCAGCGACGGCGCCGGTCACCGGGGGCGTTCCGCGGCAGCGTCGAGCCTGTCCGCACCGTCGAGCCCGTCGGCACCATCAAGCCCGTCCGGCGGCCGAGGACGAGACGCCTGCGGGACGAACCCGGCGCCCGCACCCGGCGACGGGACTGCCTCGTCCGCCGTCACCGCCACTGTCTCCGCGGCCCACCCGCGCCGCTCCACCGCCCGCGCCAGCGCCCGCACCATCTGCGGATCGAACTGCGTCCCCGCACAGCGCTTCAGCTCCTCCACCGCCACCGGCACCGGCCGTCCCCTGCGGTACGACCGCGTCGACGTCATCGCGTCGAAGGCGTCGGCCACCGCGACGACCCGTGCGAACTCGGGAATCTCCCGCCCGCTCAGCCCGTAGGGATAGCCGCTGCCGTCGAGCCGCTCGTGATGGTGCAGGATCGCCGCCCGCGCCTCGCCCAGGAAGCCGATGCCCCGGACGATCTCGTGGCCGTACTCCGGGTGCAGCTCGATCACGCGCCGTTCCTCCGGGGTGAGCGGCCCGTCCTTGCGCAGCACCCGGGTCGGCACGCCGAGCTTGCCGATGTCGTGCAGGATCCCGGCGAACCGGAGCACTTCGAGCCGGTCCTCCGCCATGCCCAGCTCCCTCGCGATCAGCACGGATGCCTGACCGACGCGCTCGCTGTGCCCCCGGGTGTAGGTGTCCTTGATGTCGACCGCCTGCACCAGCGCCCGGATGGTGGCGCGGTGTGCTGCCTGCTGGCGGTGGTACTGGGAGAAGACCCAGCAGGAGATGTACATCGGCAGCAGGACGAAGAGCGCCGACAGCGGCCCGTACGAGCTGCGCCACAGCAGGGCCATCATCAGTCCGGCGAGCCCGTGCACCAGGTGCGGCCCGAGCGAGTTCGGCAGCAGTCCGCTCCAGGCACGCCGGACGGGCAGCCGTTCGGCCGCGGCCAGGATCGAGCCGTCCAGGGCGGTCAGGACGAGGCTGAAGGCCAGCGCGGCGACGCAGGCGGGCAGGACGGCGTAAGGGAAGTCGGGCAGCAGGTCGGGGCCGGGCCCGCCGAGCGTGGCGCCGCCGCCGAGCAGGCCGTGGACGGTCGACGCCACCCAGACAGTGGTCACCAGCTGGGCGGTGCGCCAGACTCGGCGGGCCGCGACGGGCGCGTTCTCCACCCGGCCGGCGAGTGAGCCGGGGATCGCGACCAGCGCCGCGGCGGCGGGCGGCAACAGGAACGCCGCCGTGAGCAGCAGCGGGAAGAACGATCCGGCACTGATCGGCACGGAGCCGCCGAAGAACGGACGGCGTCCGGGCAGTTCACAGACCAGATAGAGCCCGGTGAGCAGAACGACGGTGCCCCAGGGCACCCCCCTACCGCCGGGTGGCAGCGCGGGCCGCACACAGAAGGCAGCGCAGACCGCGGCGGCCAGAATGACCGCGCACGCCGCAGCCCCGGTGCCTCTCACCCGCCCTGCCCGCCCCCCAACTAGGTCAATGGAGGCGCCACGCTAGCGAGTTGGGCACTTGGTCGAGCATGGTTGAGCCCGATTAGCACGTTCGGGTGAAGTGCATGCGTGGGCGGTGGTACGGGTGAGGGCCTGCCGCAACGGCCGCGGCACGCCCTCATCGTGCAGAAAACACCCCCGTGTTCAGGGGTGACCGCCGGTCACTCCGTGGCGGCGCTCGGCAGCTCGGCCACCACGTCCTGGTCCGGCACGGCCTGCCCGGAGCGGATCAGATCGATCCGGCCCATCACCTTGGAGCGCAGGTCGGCCGGCACGTCGTCGTGACCGCAGCAGCGCTTGACCAGCTTCTTCACCGCCTGCTCCAGCCCGTACTTCTCCAGACACGGGGAGCACTCCTCGAAGTGGACCTCGAACTTGCTGCAGTCGCTGTCGGGCATCTCATGGTCGAGAAACTCGTAGAGATGATCGAGGACCTCTGAGCAGTCTGTCTCGTGCGGCTCTCCGCAGCTCATGAGCCCGAGCCTTTCCGATCGTCCGACTCTCCGGCACCGGCCGGGACGAGCCCGCGTTCACGGGCGTAGTCCTCCAGCATGCCGCGCAGTTGGCGGCGGCCCCGGTGCAGTCGGGACATCACCGTACCGATGGGAGTCCCCATGATGTCCGCGATCTCCTTGTAGGCAAAGCCCTCTACATCGGCGAGATATACCGCGATGCGGAACTCTTCGGGGATCGCCTGCAGCGCGGACTTCACGTCCGAGTCCGGCAGGTGATCGAGCGCCTGCGACTCGGCGGAGCGCAGACCTGTGGACATGTGCGACTCGGCGCGCGCCAGCTGCCAGTCCTCGATCTCCTCGGCGGCACTGCGCTGGGGTTCGCGCTGCTTCTTGCGGTACGAGTTGATGAACGTATTGGTGAGGATGCGGTACATCCACGCCTTGAGGTTCGTCCCCTCGCGGAACTGGTGGAAGGAGCCGTACGCCTTCGCATACGTCTCCTGAACCAGGTCCTCGGCGTCTGCGGGATTGCGCGTCATGCGCAACGCGGCCGAGTACATCTGGTCGAGGAAACCGAGGGCGTCCCGCTCGAAGCGCGCATTGCGCTCGGCGGTCGTCTCCTCCGCGCGGCCGTCGTCGGTCCCTGTGTCGGTACCGGTGACCGGACCCACCTCCTCCAACGCTGTGGCGGTTCCGAGACCGGACCCGCTCGAATCGGAGAATAGTCGACCTTGCTTGGACGCGGGCTGTCGTTCCGATCCGCTCCGTGCCCGCCCGGTGGTGGTCTTCGCCGCGTGCAGCACCGTCCACTCCAGGTCAGCGGCGTTCGAGCGGCGCGGGCAGATGGTCGAACCCATGCGACGGACTCCCTCTCCACGTACGACGTTGATGTACCGATGTCCCCAACAACAGTGGTCTCCGACACAACATTCCCGGGGTGCGCCGGGTCGTCCGCGGGTGTGATCCGATCCACATGAGGATGTGCGGGCCTCAGTGACGAGAGTCGGTCCAGAGTTACGGGAGCCGGTCCAGCCATTCCGTCACGGCGGCGGTGAGGAGTTCCATCGCCCGGTCCTCGGTCAGTCCTGACTTCTTCGGTACGGCGAAGCCGTGGTCCCCGTACGGCACCTCGGCGATCTCGTACTCTCCTGGAGGGAACTCGGCCGGCCGCCCGAACGGGTCGTGGCCGCCCTGCACGACGAGCGTGGGCACGCCCGCGCCGAGCAGTTCGTCCTTGCGGGACTTCTCCGGTCTGCCGGGCGGGTGCAGCGGGAAGCTGAGCGCGAGGACGGCGTGCGCGCCGAGCCCGGCCGCCGTGCGGCAGGCCACCCGCGCGCCTGCGCTGCGTCCGCCGGCGACGACGGGCAGCCCGGGTGCGGTGAGAGCGGGCCACAGACCGCGCCAGCCGGTGTCCAGGGTCTTCGGGGCGGGCGCGAGCTTCTTCCCGGCGACCCGCCAGGGTTGCTCCACCAGGGCGACGGTCACGCCGCGTGCGGGCAGCGCGGCGGCCAATGCCTGGAGGTCGCGGGCCTCGATGCCGCCGCCGGCGCCGTGGCCGAGGGCGAGCACCAGGCGGGGTCTGCGCGCGGGCAGCCAGGTGATCCGGGCGGGCCCGGTGGCGGTGTCGACCGTCTCGGCCGTCGGGGCTGTCTCTCTACGACTCACAGCGCCCATCCTGCCCGGTCAGAAGAGCATGCCGACCTCCGGCGCGGTCAGTTCCTCGAGGAGCTCGGGCCCGTTGTTGCGGACGTTGCTGACCGCCGTGGCCACCGGGTACGCCCGCATCAGTCCGCCGGGCGGTGGTGCCAGCAGCGCCCGCAGCTCCCCGATGTCGGTGCGCGAGGGGTCCAGCCAGGCGTCCCAGCGGTCCGGGGTCAGCATCAGCGGCATCCGGGGGTGGATGTCGGCGAGCGCGCCCGGGCCCTCGGCGGGGGCGACGGCGAGCGGGGTGGTCTCCGCCTCGGTGGTGATCACGGAGCAGGTCACCCACCAGGCCAGCGGGTGGTCGTCCGGCAGCGTCCGGTCACGCCAGAACTCGTACAGTCCGGCCATCGCGAAGACCGATCCGTCGGCGGGCGTCACGAAGTACGGCTGCTTCCGCGGCCGCTTCTTCTTCCCCGTCTCCTCCAGCTGCCGCTCGTCGGCGCCGGTGACCCACTCGTAGTAGCCGTCGGCGGGCAGGATGCAGCGGCGCGAGACGAAGGGGCGGCGGAAGGACGGCTTCTCGTGGACGGTCTCCGCCCGGGCGTTGATCATCCGGGCTCCGCCCTCGGGCGACTTGGCCCACGAGGGGACGAGTCCCCACTTCAGCGCGCGCAACTGGCGAACCGGGCGTTGATCATCCGCGTCTTTCACGGGACGTTCCAGTACGGCGTAGACCTCTTTGGTCGGCGCCACGTTGTAGTCGGGCTCCAGCGCCTCCGCCGGTTCCCATTTCTCGACGCCGAAGAGTCCGGTCAGATCCTCGGGCCGCCGACTCGATGCATACCGTCCGCACATAAGTGCCAGACTGCCACGACCCACCGCCACGACCGCAAGGAGCCGCCCGCACATGGACAGCACCGAACTGGGCAATCTGTGGGATCGCGTCTTCGGTACCCAGCCCGCACCCGAGCAGTGGCTGGTGGTCGTGACGGCCACGGTCGCGCTCATCGCCGTCGTACCGAACGTGCTGTGGCGCCTCTCGCGCAACGCGATCACCATCGCCCACGAGGGCGGGCACGGGCTGATCGCCCTGGTCAGCGGGCGCAGGCTGGAAGGCATCCGGCTGCACTCGGACACCAGCGGGCTGACCGTCAGCCGCGGCAGGCCCACCGGCATAGGCATGATCGTCACCGCGGCGGCGGGCTACACCGCGCCGCCGCTGCTGGGACTCGGCGGCGCCTGGCTGCTCGCCGACGGCCGGATCACGCTGCTGCTGTGGGTGTCGACCGCGCTGCTCGCGGTGATGCTGGTGATGATCCGCAATCTGTACGGGGCGCTCACGGTGATCTTCACCGGTACGGCGTTCCTGCTGGTGTCCTGGCTGGCTTCACCCGCGGTGCAGTCGCTGTTCGGGTACACCGTGGTCTGGTTCCTGCTCCTCGGGGGTGTGCGTCCGGCGTTCGAGCTGCAGTCGAAGCGCCGGCGCGGCGGGGCGCCGGACTCGGACGCGGACCAGCTGTCCCGGCTCACGGATGTGCCGGCCGTGCTGTGGCTGGGCTTTTTCCATGCGGTGTCGATCTGCTCGCTGATCGGCGGCGGCCGCTGGTTGCTCGGCCGGTGAGGCACGACAGCCCGCGGCGGCGCCTACCATGCTTCCCTGACGCCCCGGTTCCAGCCTGTCTGATCAAGATCTGGGATTGCGGCGAGCCACTAAAGTGAGGTCCATGACCGAAAGTTCCGTGCACCCCGCCCTCTGGCCCGCCCCCCATGCGACCGGGGCCGTCGACGCGACCGTCACCGTGCCCGGATCGAAATCGGTCACCAACCGGGCGCTGGTCCTGGCCGCCCTCGCCGCCGAGCCGGGCTGGCTGCGCCGCCCGCTGCGCTCCCGCGACACCCTGCTGATGGCGCAGGCGCTGCGTGCGATGGGCGTCGGCATCGAGGAGGGCGTCGGCCCGGAAGGCTCCGGCGAGGCCTGGCGGGTCATTCCGGCCGGGCTGCACGGCCCCACCACGGTCGACGTCGGCAACGCCGGAACGGTGATGCGTTTCCTGCCGCCGGTCGCCGCCCTCGCCGACGGTCCGATCCGCTTCGACGGCGACCCGCGTGCGTACGAGCGGCCGCTGACCGGCGTGATCGACGCGCTGCGGGTGCTCGGCGCCCGGATCGACGACGACGGGCGCGGTTCGCTGCCGATGACCGTGCACGGCGGCGGGGCGCTGGACGGCGGCCCGGTGGCAATCGACGCCTCCTCGTCGTCCCAGTTCGTCTCGGCGCTGTTGCTGTCGGCACCGCGTTTCAACCAGGGCGTGGAGGTACGCCACACCGGTTCCCGGCTGCCTTCGATGCCGCACATCCGGATGACGGTCGACATGCTGCGGGCCGTCGGCGCCCAGGTCGACGAGCCGGAGACGGGCGGCGAGCCGAATGTCTGGCGGGTGTCCCCGTCGGCGCTGCTCGGCCGCGACCTGACGGTCGAGCCGGATCTCTCCAACGCCCAGCCCTTCCTCGCGGCGGCGCTGGTCACCGGTGGCCGAGTGACGATCCCGGACTGGCCGGAGCACACCACCCAGCCGGGTGACGCGCTGCGCGAGATCTTCACCACTATGGGCGGCAGCTGTGAACTGACCGAACACGGTCTGACGTTCACCGGGTCGGGGCGTATCCACGGCATCGACGTGGACCTCGGCGAGGTCGGCGAACTGACCCCCGGCATCGCTGCGGTCGCGGCCCTCGCCGACTCCCCCTCCACACTGAGCGGTGTCGCACATCTGCGGCTGCACGAGACGGACCGACTGGCCGCGCTCACCAAGGAGATCAACGAGCTCGGCGGCCACGTCACCGAGACCGCCGACGGGCTGCACATCGAGCCGCGCCCGCTGCACGGCGGTACCTTCCATACGTACGACGACCACCGGATGGCAACCGCTGGGTCGATCATCGGCCTTGCCGTCCCCGGAGTGGAGATCGAGAACGTGGCGACAACCGCCAAGACCCTGCCGGATTTCCCGCAGATGTGGACCCGAATGCTCGGGGCCTGAATCATGCGTCGCTACGGCAAGAACCCCGACGAGGACGACATCCGGTTCCGCCCCAACCCGAAGGGCAACCGGCCTCGTACACGTACCCGCCCGAGGCACGAGGACGCCGAGGAAGGCATGGTCCTCACCGTGGACCGCGGTCGCCTGACGTGCCTCGTCGACGGCCGTACGGTCGTGGCGATGAAGGCCCGGGAACTGGGCCGGAAGGCCGCGGTGGTCGGCGACACCGTCTCGATCGTCGGCGATCTGTCCGGCGACAAGGACACCCTCGCGCGCATCGTCCGGATCGGTGAGCGCCGCTCGGTGCTGCGCCGGACGGCGGACGACGACGATCCGTACGAGCGGGTGGTCGTCGCCAACGCCGACCAGCTGGCGATCGTCACCGCGCTGGCGGATCCGGAGCCCCGCCCGCGGATGATCGACCGCTGTCTGGTGGCGGCGTACGACGGAGGACTCTCCCCGCTCCTGGTCCTGACCAAGTCCGACCTCGCATCGCCGGACAAGCTCCTGGAGGCGTACATCCCCCTGGGGGTCCCGTACATCGTCACCAGCCGCGAGGAGCTGGAGAACGGCGACGCGGCGGACCGGGTGCGCGAGCTGCTGAACAACCGGGTGACCGCCTTTGTCGGGCATTCCGGTGTCGGGAAGACCACCCTGGTCAACGCCCTCGTACCGAAGGACCGGCGGCGTACCACGGGTGTCGTCAACGCGGTCACGGGCCGCGGCCGTCACACCACCACCTCGGCGCTCGCGCTGCCGCTGCCGGACGGGCGCGGCTGGGTGGTCGACACCCCCGGGGTGCGCTCCTTCGGGCTGAACCACATCGACCCCTCGCGGGTCATCCACGCGTTCCCCGACCTGGAGCCGGGCACCGAGGACTGTCCTCGCGGTTGCACCCATGACGCCACCCAACCGGAATGCGCGCTGGGCGCCTGGGTCGCCGCCGGGCACGCCGATCCGGCACGGCTGGACTCCCTGCACCGGCTGCTGGCCACCCGGGAGCGCCGCGAAGGCGACTGATCCGGGTACGTTTGCGGCCTGCCGCTGACGGTAAGTGCATAATCGCGCTCAGCGGGACGGCGCAGTCACCGACGGAGAAGGGCACTGACGATGGCGTGGCTGCTGGTCGTGGTCGCAGGACTTCTGGAGACCGGCTTCGCCGTCTGTCTGAAGCTGTCCCACGGGTTCACCCGGCTCTGGCCGACCATCGCGTTCTGCATCTTCGCGCTCGGCAGCTTCGGTCTGCTGACGCTCTCCCTGAAGAAGCTCGACGTGGGGCCCGCCTACGCCGTCTGGACGGGCATCGGTGCGGCGGGCACCGCGATCTACGGCATGGTCTTCCTGGACGATGTGGTCTCCACCCTCAAGCTGGTGTCGATCTCGCTGGTGATCCTGGGTGTGATCGGACTGCAGCTGTCGGGATCGTCCCACTGACAGTGCCAAGCGGCACTGCGCGCAGCCGCTTCCACGGTCGGCACCTCGCGCGCGCAGCGCTCCCCCTCGCCCGGTTCCGCGTACGCCGCGCAGCGTGACCCGAACCGCTCGTAGCGCCGCGGCGCGCCCAGCGGATCATGGCCGGCACCTCGCGCCCGCGGCGCTCGCGCTCCGGGGCGCCGGTGGCCCGCCCGTCACGCCGCGGGCCACCGCTCCACCGCCTCGCGCACCAGCGGCGCCGCGTCCGTGGGGAGGACGGACGCGGCGACCGCGTACGAGAGCGCGAGCCGCATCGCGACCTCGCAGGTCGTGGCCAGTGCCGCCGAGTCGCGCGGCGGGCGCCCCTCATCCAGCGCGGCCACCGCGCGGTCGCACACCAGACCGAGCAGTTCGACGGGGGTCGGCGGTCCTGCATCGGCCCGCCGCTGCGCCGGTACGGACGAACCGGTCGGCGCCGCCAGGCGCACGGGACGGGGTAATCGCTCGCTCCAGCACCCCGTGAGCAAGGCTCTGACAAGGGCGTTCGTACGAGCCTCCCGCACCGTCCAGGCAGCGGTCGCGGCCAGCCTGTCTCCCGTGCCGCCGGGCGACCCCAGCGCCCGTTCGACACCTGCGAGATAGCCGTCGGCAGCACGCCGGACCAGGGCCCGGGCCAGGCCGTCCTTGCTGCCGAACTCGTTGTAGAGGGTCTGCCGGGAGACTCCGGCGGCGGAGGCGACATCGACCATCCGCACGGTCGGCCAGGGCCGGGTGGTGAGCGCCGAGAGGGCGGCGTCCAGCAGTGCTTCGCGCGCTGTCGGCATCGTCGCCTCCCACGCCAGGGACTCTGCGGTTCAGAGTTGACGCGCCACTGGGCACTGTCAAGACCTCGAGCACCCTCCGGGGCCGTGTAGCCCTGTTCACCTGCGGTCGATACTGTGACGACATGCCCGATTACCACGATGATCTGCGCCTCGCCCACGTGCTGGCGGACGCCGCCGACGCGGCGACGATGGACCGGTTCAAGGCTCTGGACCTCAAGGTCGAGACCAAGCCGGACATGACGCCGGTGAGCGAGGCCGACAAGGCCGCCGAGGAACTCATCCGCGGCCACCTCCATCGGGCACGTCCGCGCGATGCGATCCTCGGCGAGGAGTACGGGCTCGAGGGCACCGGTCCGCGCCGCTGGGTCGTCGACCCGATCGACGGCACCAAGAACTACGTCCGTGGTGTCCCGGTCTGGGCGACCCTGATCTCGCTGATGGAGGCGGGCGGAGGGGGCACCTCCCGCTCGAGCGGAGCCGAGAGTGGGGGAGGGTTCCAGCCGGTGGTCGGTGTCGTGTCGGCGCCCGCGCTGGGCCGCCGCTGGTGGGCGGCGAAGGGCGCGGGGGCGTACTCCGGCCGCAGCCTCACCTCCGCGACCAGGCTGCACGTCTCCAAGGTCGAGCGGATCGCGGACGCCTCGTTCGCGTACGCCTCGATGACCGGCTGGGAGGAGCAGGGCCGGCTCGACGGCTTCATGGACCTGACGCGGGCCTGCTGGCGTACGCGTGGGTACGGCGACTTCTGGCCGTACATGATGGTCGCCGAGGGTTCCGTCGACATCTGCGCGGAGCCGGAGCTCTCGCTCTGGGACATGGCGGCGAACGCGATCATCGTCCAGGAGGCGGGGGGCCGGTTCACCAGCCTGGACGGAGTCTCCGGTCCGGGCGGCGGAAACGCGGCGGCCTCGAACGGCCTGCTCCACCACGAGCTGCTGGGGTATCTCAACCAGCGCTACTGACGCAGCTTGCGGCTTGACCTGCACATTTTCCCTTCGCTCACGTCCCCTGGGCCGTCGTGGGGCCGTCATCGCTCTCCGGGCCGTCCCCGAACGCGCGACTGACGGCCTCCCGCGTGCGCTTCTCGCTGCTCGGCATCAGGTGCGTGTACGTCCGCAGTGTGAAGCCGGGATCGTGGTGTCCCAGGTACTCCGACAGGGCCTTGATGCTCTCCCCCGCGTCCAGCAGCACCGACGCGTAGAAGTGCCTCAGCGCGTGCATGCCGTTCTCCCGCCCGCGCGGCACCCCGGCCTTGTCGAGAGCGGGACGCCAGGCAACCTTGTTGAAGACCACGCGGTTTACCGCGCGTCCCTCGATGTTGCGGAAGAGCACGGATGCGGTGACCTGAGAGCCGTCGACCGACCGCCATGGAAGAGACACACCCGTCGGAGGCTGCTGCGCGATGTGATGCTCAAGCGACCGCGCGACGCTGTCAGGCAACGGGACGGTGCGCGTCTTGCCGCCCTTGGGCAGCGCGAACACCTGCCGTCCGGCAATGAGCTTGACCTGTCGGACAACGTGAACCACGCCCGCGGCGAAGTCGACGTCGTCAACCGCGAGGCCCAGCACTTCGCCCTGTCGCATGCCGCACCCGCCGGCCAGGTCCACCATGGCCTGGTAGCGCTCTGGCAGTGCTGAGCGCACCGCGAGTACGCGTTCAGGCTGCCACGGCACGATCCGGCGAGGTTCCGGCTTGGGCGCCTTCACGGACGACGAACGGCACGGGTTGTGCGGGATCAGACGGTCGTCGACAGCAGCCGCCATCATCGCGTTGAGGTTCGCGAAGATAACGCGCTGATAGGAGGGAGCCAGTCCCCCGTCCTGGAGCTCTCGCAGCCACTCACGGACGTGGATCGGCCGCAGCGAGTCGAGCGAGCGGGTACCCAGATGGGGTAGGACGTGCAGTCGAATGCGCACCTCGGTGCTCACGAAGGTGCCAGGATCCATGGTGAGTGAGGCCAGCCACCGTTCCGCGTGCTGCCGCACGGTGACACGGCCGGCGCGCGGATCGATGTACTGCCCACGCGCCATGTCGGCCTCGATTCCGGACAGCCACTTCTCGGCGAGGCGCTTCTGTCCGTCGGGGAAGCTCTTGGACTTCTCGGTGCCGTCAGGGCCAACGTACCGAGCGCGGTAGCGCATGCCCGTGCCATGGCGGTCACTCTTCACCCGGACGGTCTTGCCGTTGGTGTCGGTGTCGGTCTTGTACCAGCGGTCTTGGATGTGGCCAGCCATCTGAGGCGGTGCCCCTTTCTCAGCATGAGCCAGGGGCGACCACAGTGCGGTCGCCCCTGGTGGTGTGCGTGGTTGCGTCAGGCCGCTGCGCGGTCGACGCACTTGAGCTGTGCGACGTAGGCCCGTACTTCGGTGGGGTCGTAGCGCACGTGCTTGCCGATGCGGAAGCCGGGAGGACCCGTGCGCTTTCTGCGCCACTGGTAGACGGTTTCGAGGGGTACGCCGAAAATCTCGGCGATGTCGTCGGGAGTGAGGTACCGGTCGGGCAGGCCACTGCGGAGCGTGGCTCGGGGGTCTGGGGTAGCGGCTGTGGCCACTGCACCTCCCTGGGTAGTAGGAGGGCCCTGGCCCTCTCTCGATGTCGGCTGTGCGGCCTGGCTTCGGGCCTGCGTCTGTCCGAGGTGCGGATTTCTGCGTCATTGCGTCATCAGCGTCATTTGGGCTTCTGACCTGCGGTTTTGTGTGACGCAGCGGCTAGGGGGTGCGTCATCGCTGCGTCATGGGCTGCGTCATCGGATGACGCAGATGACGCAGGATGACGCAGACTCCGCCGTCTGCGTCATCCCTGTAGCTGCAGGTCAGGTGCCGTTTTTCGGCCTGCGTGACGCAGATGACGCAGCGTCTTCCCTCTTAGGACAAAAGAGGTGTCTCTTGTAGTTCGGTGCGCCTCACAGCGTGAAGAAGGAGCCGCTGCGCGGCGCGACCATCGGGCGGCGTTCCGCCGAACAGCAAGAGGAGCACGCCTGGCCGGTGGTGCTCTTCTTGCTTGTCCGGGCGAGCGTGCGGATCGCGGGTCAGAGCATCCGCGTCTGCTCGTGTGGGGGCGGGGTGGCCAGGCGGGTCATTTCGAGGTAGCGACCCTCGCTGGTGCGGCCCGTGTCGATGAGGACGCCGCGAGCTGCCAGGGTCGGCTGGAGGCGCTTGAGCCGGTCGGAGAGGACTTTGCCCGTGGTCGGCCAGCCCTTGGGCAGGGGGCGCAGTTCGTCGCCGCTGTAGAGGCGGCTGAGGTGGTGCAGCCACTCGGTGGAGGTCATTCGCTGCTCTGCGCCCGGCTCGATGGTGTCGGCATGCTTGAGAACGGTCTGGGCGAGGAGATCGCCCTCGATCACGTCGTCGTTGAGATCGTCCAGACTGGCCCGGTAGGCGGTGAGCGCCCCGAGGCCGGTTGCCGCGTCGAGCTGCGCGCACAGGTGCGCGAAGTCCGCCATCCGCAGGTCGGTGGGGGTCTCCGCCTCGGCGGCGCGGACTTTGACCGTGAGGTCCAGGAGGGAGCCGAGAACGACGGGCAGAACTTCCGCGTACTCCGCCCACAGTTCGGCCTCGGTGCGCCGGACGCGGGGCCGCTCCAGACGCAGCGGCAGGAGCCGTTCCGCGAGGTCGGGCCGGATGACCCCAACGTCGATACCGGTCAGGAGCAGGGGGCGGCGGTAGCGAGCGCGGAACACGTCCCCGTCGGTGAAGAGGGCGCGTTTGACGTTCTCGGCTCCGGTGACGATGCAGCACATGGCGTCGGACAGGTCCGGGGTCATGTGGGAAAGGTTGTCCAGGGCGGTGACCCATCCGGCCGCGACCGCCGCGATCAGGTTCTCTTCGTCCTTCGGGGCGCGGCGCAGGTCGCCGCTCATGCCCTCGATGATCCTGATGAGCATCCGCCCACCTGTGGACTTGCCCGCGCCCTGCGGGCCGGTGAGGAACGGCGCGGGGACGGGCACGGACGGCCCGAGGCAGCCGATGAGCCAGCCGACGGCCAGGCATTCGGTCTCGGCGTTGGCGAAGTTGCACAGCCGCAGCAGCAGATCGATGCCCTTGCCGTCGGTGTCCTTGGCCGGCAGGGGCACTTCCCCTGTGAGCTGGGTGCGCCGCCAGCACACCTCACGCGGGTCCGGGGTCAGAATGTCCCAGCCGGTGGGGTGGATGCGGACGGACTGCCCGTCGTTGCGGCCCAGGTCCAGCCACGTCGCTCCGTCGAATCCGGGCGCGACGCGGATGTGGACGGCCTGGGTGTCCTCGGTCAGCGCGAGTGCTTCGATCAGGTCCAACGCCTCCTTGAGCGCGGTCCCGTTGAACACGCCGCGCCCGTCCTTGAACAGGCCGACCATGAGTTCCTGGCGGTGGCTGCCTGTCGTGCCCTGGGAGCGGATCGGGCGTGCCACGGGGTGGCCGTTCTTCTGGGCGTACACGGTCCCGTCGGCGGTGCGGAAGTACCGGAAGTGTGCCTGCGCGTAGTCGGTGATGACCTCGCGGGCGGGATTCTTCTCGTCGTCGGCCATGGTCACAGTCCCAGCCTGGTGAGGGCGTTGGTCCATGCGTCGGTGCAGTGCCGAGGGGATTCGCCCTTGGCCTGCGCGGCGGTGAACAGCCGCGCGATGTGGGTCTCGGTGAGGCAGCCGCACCGGCCGTGCGTGGAGAGCACGGCAAGGAACGTGCGGTAGACGGTGCTGTGCACGCCAGTGGTGGCCTCGGTGATGCGCTGCTCCGCCATGGCGATGCCACGGTCCAGGTAGGCCGGGGTGCGGTGGCGGCACTCGGCACCTCCGGCCGGTGCGGGCGCGGTGATGGCCCGCGGTGCGGGCCGAACCGTGTCGGGCTTGCTCACGGCCAGCTCACGCACGGCATCTGGCAGTGCGGTCGTGGTTCCGGTGCCGAACCCGAGCCACCGGGCGTAGGCCATCGTGGATTTGATGTCGACGCCGGGCAGGACCGCATTGGCGGACTGCATCGCACCGAGGTAGAGCCAGTGCTCACCACGGGTGGTGGGCACGATCTGCGTGGTCGGCAGGTTCTCGCGGGCCCACCTGATCGCGTCGTCGTTGTCCAGATCCACGACCGTCAGCCCCGCCCCACCCGGGTGATAGGCGACCGCGCTCGCGCGCACCCATGCACGGCACCAGGGACCGGAGTTGATGACGTGCGGGTCGGTGGTGGCGGCAGCCCAGCCGTGGCAGGGCCCGGGGCAGGCGCACGGCCCGGGGTTCTTCATGTTCGGCCGGCCGCCGCACGCGTTGTCCGCGCAGCGGCGGCAATTGCCGAACGGGACCTTGCCCGCCCGCAGCGGCAGGACCGGGATCTGTGAGGCCGCGAGTTCAAGCGCGGTGCGCAGGTGCTCACTCATGCCGCCACCCCCAGCGCGGCGTGTGCGAGGAAGGCGCGGCCGATGTGCTCGCTGTAGGCGGGCGGGATGCACTCACGGATGCCGTCCCGGTTCATCCACGGCACCCCGAGCACATCGCGGGCGGCCTGGACACCGGAGAAGTTGCCGACGTACTGCCCGAAGTGGCCGGGCGGGACAGGGCGGCCCATCTTCGCCTGAGGCACCGTGTGCACGGGGTGTCCGGGCTGCGGGAGAGTGAAGCCGCCGCCGGTCTCGAAGAACCGGTGACGGTAGTTGTCCAGCCCGAACATCGTCGCGCACAGCATCACGGGCTCGCGCAGCTTGGGTACCGCGTCCCCGACATTCTCGATGACCCACGGCCGTCCGGTGGTCTCCAGCGCGGCGCGGGTGGGTGCGATCAGATCCGGATGGGCATTGCCCTGGATCCGCTGGCACTTGCTGTCGTGCTGGCACGGCGGTGAGGCGTGGATGAAGTCGAACTCCGCACCGTGGGCCAGGACGTAGGCGATGGCGTCTGCCTGGATGAACCGGAACGGGTAGCGCGGCTGCGGGCCCTTGTCGACGCCGGTCACGTCAAATCCGGCGTCCGTGTAGCCCTTGCCCGAGCCGCCCTGGCAGCAGAACAGATCCAGTAAGCGCGGTCGGCGTCCGTGTACTCGCCGGATCGGGACGGGTTGAGTCATGCTGGGCATCTCCAGTTCTGTGTTGAGTGCTGGCAGACGAGGGCGGCCCCGGATCATTGGCGTGAGTGGGGGCCGCCCTCGGCGTAGCTACTTCGTCGTGCCGTGGCGGGTGTGGTCGTGGGCGAGCGTGACCAGTCGGCCGGCCTCGTCCGGGGTGACATGGCGGTAGCGGATGCGGACGGTGCAGCCGGGTGCCGGGCAGCGCAGGGTGCGCTTCCCTGTGAGGCGGGCGATCGCGTCGGATACCTGCTCCGCGTACATGCTTCGGTCGGGCACGGGTTCTCCTGCTTTCAGGTCAGCTGTGGAAGCGGGCTGGAGTTGGGGTGTTGGTCGCACCAGTCCAGGAGCGGCACGACCAGCCCCGGGTTAGTTGTGGTTGATGGTGCCGTTGGCCTTGCCGAACATCCCGGACGCGGTGATGTTCTGCGTGATGTGCGTCGTGCCCCGGCCCGCACTGGTCGCACTGCGGCCGAGCCGGAGGAGGACGGGGACACCGATGGCTCCGGCGGCGATGAGGGCGACGGCAGCCCAGAGGGCTTGGCTCATGGCGATCAGTCCCGGGGCTGCGTAGGAGATTCCGATGCCCGCGGCGGCGACGCCCCCACCGACCGTCGGTGTGAGCAGGGCGGTGGTCTTGGCCCATGTGGGGATCGGCTGCGCGACCGGGACCGGCGGCGCCGGCGGGGCCTGCTGCGGGGTGTAGGCCAGGGTGCGGATGCCACCGGGGAGGGTGACCATCTGCACTCCGGGCGGGATCTCCGAGGGCAGCATCACCGGTCCCTCGGGGGCGGGGAGGTAGGCGGGATAGTCAGTCGGACGGGGCTGGGCGGTGATCTCGTACGCGGTCTCATGCACGACGGGGCTCCTTCAGCGGCGCGGGCGGCACCCCGTGATGTGAGGGGGTGCCGCCCGCGCTGGCTTGTCGTCTGGCTTGTCGTGTGCCTTGTCGCTTGTCTTGTCTTGTCGCTTGTCGCCTTGCAGGTCACAAGCCGTTTCAGGCCCGCACAGGGCCACTGGGGGCCCTTCTCGAACCGGTGGCGACAAGCGACATGCGGTCAGCCCTCGGCAGGGTTGTCGGGCGCGTGCTGGCGGTGGACGTAGCGGGCTTTGGTGCCGGTCCCGACGCGGACGGCGGTGCCGTCCTCGGTCC
Source organism: Streptomyces sp. NPDC048411 (assembly GCF_040704695.1). Lineage (NCBI taxonomy): Bacteria > Bacillati > Actinomycetota > Actinomycetes > Kitasatosporales > Streptomycetaceae > Streptomyces > Streptomyces sp. NPDC048411. The sequence continues at coordinate 30,321 of NZ_JBEZKL010000032.1, read as the reverse complement.
ACGTCTTGAGCCAGCCGACGACCGTCTGCCGGGTCGTGCCGTGCTCCTCGGCGAGCGCCCGGGCGATTGCCGAGGCGCCGGTTCCGTCCGGCCCGGCGGCAAGCAGCAGGGAGAGGGCGGCCTGCCGGGCGGCGTTGTCCTCGTTCTGCAGTGCCGACAGATTCAGCCCACCCCCACCCGGTGTCGGCTGCTCGGTGCTGGCACCGGGCTGGGCGAAGGTGGCGAACTCGGCATCGATCTGCTCGCGGAACTTGCGGGCCAACGCTTCCTCAGCCGACTCCCGTTCGCCTCGCAGGGCGGACAGGTTCAGCCCGCCACCGGCGGCGGGCTGCTCGGCATGGCCGGCTTCGGCGGCCGGTGTGCCGGCGGTGTCCCGCATCCATGCGGTGCGCTGCGGGTCCCACCGGTTCGCGTAGGCGTCTCCGGCAGCCTTGGCCGAGATGCCGTCCAGGGTCGGGTGCATGTCGGAGGTGGCGAGGACGATGTCGCGGATCTGGTTGGGCAGGATCCGCCAGTTCTTGAACAGGGCCGCCGCGGACTCCGGAGTGCCCATGAACCCGGCGCCCTTGTATGGGGCCTGGTCCACTCGGAGCCCGCGGGAGCCGGGGAAGACCTTGCTCAGGTCCATGCCTTCCACCTCGCCGCCGGTGAGGCAGACGCGGGCTTTGGCCTCGCGGCGGATCATCAGGGTGCCGAGTACGGAGCCAGTGGCACCCAGCGCGGTGAGCACGGTGCGGATGCCCATGGCGCGCAGCATCCGGATCACTTCGAGGATCTTCTTTGCGAGCTTCTTGATGCGCGGGTCAGTGCTGGTCAGGATCTCTGCACCCTCGTCGATCACCAGCATGATCTGTGGAATCTTCGCGCTGATCGGCAGCTGGTCGGTGTTCCGCTCGGCCATCAGGTCCTGGTAGGCGACCTTGCGGCGCAGGCCGATCGCCAGGGCCGCATCGAGCATCAGCGCAGCTTCCTCGTAGGTGGAGGCCAGCCAGTCAATGCCCGGCTGAACGCCCTTGATCGGTGCCCCGTTGCTGTCGAGGGCGGGGCGGACCCAGGACAGGCCGGCCGATCCGGCGTTCAGGTCGATCACCCAGGTGAGGACGTCGGTGGTGCGGGCGAACCCGGCGAGGATGACGTGGACCATGTTCGTCTTGCCGGACCCGGTCGGGCCGACGACCAGCGCGCACTGCTCGCGCAGGAACACGCAGATCTCTTCCGCGTTGGTGCGGTAGCCCCACGGAATCCCGGTGTAGATCGACAGCGGCGTGTAGTCGGACGGGTAGGTGCGCTCCTCGACCAGCACGTTGACCGTGGTCACGTCGATCAGCACGCGCCCCTGGTCAATGCCCTGCGAGGCGACGGCGGTGCAGCCGTGCGGCAGCCGGGCATCGGCGGACAGCGCGGCGGACTGCTGCGTGATCCGGTCGTAGGTGGTGCCCCCGGAGGGGAGTTCGGCATCGATGGTGAAGCCGGTGCCGGTCGGCCAGATCTCCACCGCGAGAACCCGCAGCGTGAGCCCGCAGACCCGCTGAACCCGGTCAACCCATTCGGCGGCGATCGCACGCCGCTCCGCACTGAGCTCGCGGGCGACCTGGCGCTCATCAGCGGCGATCGCCTCCAGCTCCCGCGCCTCCTCATACAGGAGAGTCGAGCGGGCGGCGGCCCCGATCCCGACGCCGATCGTGGCGAGCAAGCCGAGCGCAGCCCAGGTAAGAGGCCCGGTGGTCATGGCCCATGTCGTCCACCCGGCGCCGACCAGCCAGGACGCGGACCGCATCGCGATCGTGCGACCGGACAGCCTTTCACGCAGGCTGCTGATGGTGTGGCCGAGCGCGCCGGCCGCGCCGACGGCGAGGGCCCAGCCGGGAGGCATGGAGGTGGCGGCTCCGGTGGTGGCGACGGCGAGGCATCCGGTGGTGGCGGACAAGGCGCCGGTCACGGGTCCGTGACCGGCAGCCCAGTCCCACACCGGCCCCGTAGAGGCGGTGTTGGTGGTCATGTCAGACGTTCCATCCCTTCTCGGCCTCGGGCCCGTTGCGCGGGTCCTCGTGGCGGGCGATGTCCTGCTCGTGGGACTGCCGGAACAGCGGCCCCATGTCCTCGGCAACCGCCACCGCACTCATGACGGCGCCGAAGATGTCGTTGAAGCCGTCCGCGACGTCCTTCTCCAGCGGGAACTCGCTGTCGGCCCGCTCGGCCAGGACCCGCATCACGTTCGCCACGCTCGTGAGCGCGGCCGGGAGCCCCTCGACCATGGCCAGGATCTCCATGGCGTTCTCGGGGTCGTACTGCCCGGCCGCGGATTCCATCTCCGCCGCGTACTCCTCGAACCGGAAACCAGACACGTTCTCTCCCTCACTCGCACTGGTGGTGGGCGCTGCCGGCGTCAGCCCCGCAGGGCGTTCCGCCGTGTCGCTGATCTCGTCGGCGCTGTCGGCCGCCTCCTGGTCGGCGGCGGCCTCGCCGTTCTGCAGGGCGGCGCGTATGGCGTCGTCCCGGTCCTGGCGCTGCTCCTCGGCGGTACGGGTCATCCGGGCGTAGAGGCGACGCCCGGGGTACTGGAGCCAGGCCCAACCGAGCTTCCGGCCCAACGGCGTGATGACCATGCCGACCAAGCCGAGAGCTCCGGCGAGCAGCGCGGCGAACAGGCGCCGCCCCTGGAACCGGGCGGCGGACCGCCACAGGGCCTTGCGTGCCTTCTTCCGGGCCGGGGCCTTGCGCACGTCGTCGCGCTGGGCGGTGACCTTCCCGGCGGTGCGCTGGTCGCGGGCCTTCCGGTTGCGGTCGATCGCCGCGCCCTTGGCGGCACCGATCCGGCCCGCGGCCTTGCTCACGGACCGGCCGACCGGCCCCTTACCGGCCATGGACGCCAACCGGGCCGCGCTCTTCGCGCCCCGGCGAGCATCCGCCAGGGACCGCCGCGCACCGGCCGTCTCGGACCGGCGTGAGGCCCGGGATGGGGCCGACTGCCGGGATTTCTCCCGCAGCGCTTTGACCTGCCCCACTCGACCCGAGGACTTGCCTGATGCTCCAGCGGACGCGCGTTTGGTCGGTGTCTGTCGGGTGCTGTTTGTGCTGCTCTTCAGTCGGCCCGACTGCCCGGCACCGACCGAGGAACCGGCAGTGCCGCGGCCCGACTTCCCTCGGCTACGGCCTGCGGTCTTACTGGTGCCGGCGTTCCCCTTACGGGCTTGGCCCGGTACACCGTGACGGGCGGTCCGGCCAGCCGACCCGGCCGCGCCGCGGGAGGTGCGGGCGGTGGTCTTGCGGGGCTTCTTCTTGTCGCGGTGCTTGCGGGTCGCGGCGGCGGTGCCGAGGACGACGGCGCCGGTGGCGGCGACGGCGAGGGCGGCCGGGCCTCCGACGAGTGCGGCGGCGGCGAGCAGGGACGTGGTGGCGTTGGTGCCGGTCACCGCGAGCGGAACGACCGGCCACCCACCTGGCGTGTGCTCCACCTCAACGGTGGCCGGTGCGGACTTCTGCTCGGGGGCCGGGGGCGGACTGGTGTCCGGGGCGGCCTCGGGGGCCGCTACCGGAGTGATGGTGGTGTCCGTCATGCTGAGTGCACTCCTTCACGGAGTTGGGGGCCCGGCCGGATCTGTGGTGGAGAGGGCCGGGCCCTGCGAACTTTCAGGGGGCGCACTGTTCTTCGGGGAAGGCACAGGTCACACACATGCCGAGCGAACCGGGGATGCGATACCCGGCATCGAGGCGGCAGTTCGGACAGACCTGCAGGGCGGCGTTCGCCTTGGCGAGCGCCGCCCACTTGGCCGGCGTCATGGGACGGACCGGCTTGGCCCGGTCGATGCGGTAGAGGTAGGCGACCAGTGGGCCCTGGCGCCTGCGCGGGCGTTCGAGCACGGCGGCGACGTCCTGCCCACCCGGTCGCAGCCCTTGGGCGCGCAGTTGCCGGACAGTCGCATAGCCGGGCGGGGCGAGGCGCCACCGGTAGACCGGCAGGGCACTCACTGGCTCGCGCCTTCAAGTGCGCGGGTTGTCGAGTCGTCGCGCAGTTCCTGGTAGCGGGTGGAGATCCAGCCGATGGACCAGCCGGTCAGCTCGGCCGCAGCCCGCACGGACAGCCCCGCCTCGAACGCGGCCCGGACGGTTACCCGGGCCTGCTCTTCCGGCTTCTTCTCCGCAGCGGGCCCGGCCGCCAGGAGTGCGGCCCGTTCACGCTCGGCCCGCTCGCGGCGCTCGGACTGTTCACGGTGTTCACGCTCCTCGCGCTCACGGCGCTCCACCGCACGGCGTTGCGCGGCCTCTCGTTCGAGGCGTTCACGCTCGGCCTGCTGCTGTTCACGCTCGCGTTCACGGCGTTCACCGGCCTCCCGCTCAGCCTGCTCACGAGCCTCGGCCCGCTCGCGCTCCTCACGCCGCGCCGCCTCCTCCCGCGCCGCCTGTTCACGGGCCAGCAGGGCCTCATGCTCACGCTGCTCACGCACCAGCAATGCGGCGTGCTCGCGTTCCTCACGGGCCCGCCGCTCAGCCGCCTCGCGGCGCTGGTTGGCTGCCTGCTCGCGCTCGGCCTGCTCGGCCTTCTGCCGGGCTTCCTGCGCGGTCAGGGCGGCGGTGATGGCCTGCCGGTAGGCCAGACCGGTCTCAGCCGTGACGATCAGCAGGAGCGGAGCGACTGCGTGCACGGCCACCCCGACCAGCTCTTTCTTCAGCGCGGAGTCGGCGACGTTCAGGGCCAGGGTCATGCAGCCGGTCATCCACCGCAGCGCGACCGGCCACCGGCCGCCATGCCCGCCAAGACGGGCCAGGACGGCATCGAGCCGGACCACGATCACGACCGCGGCGTCCACCACCAGGGGCAGAATCGGCGCGGTCCACTTCCAGCCCTCGGGCGTGTGCCGCTCCATCAGCGGCGTCACCGTCAGGATCGAGAAGAGCATCGCCCCGCCCACGATCAGCCACGTCCCGACGGACAGCGCCTTCTCCGCTGAACGGATCTGAACACTGTTCATCCCGCACCCCCCGGCACCGGCAGAGACGGCACCACCGAGCACATGAACGCGTCGGTAGCAGCGTCGAAGGTGAACACGATCGTGGCCCACGCGGCCGACGCCGACGGCGCCCCTGAACACGACCGCCACCCGGCGGGATCAGCGCCATGCGTACCCGCGCACGCCTGGGCCGCGTAAACGCTGCGGTGGATGCTGTGCGGCTGGCCGAAGCGCACCAGCAACACGATCTCCTGGAGTTCCGGGGCGGCGTCCAGCTCGGCACGCAGGGCGGTGACGACACCGGCATAGGCCGCCCGGTCCCGCTCAGCCGTTTCAGCCCGGCCGCTCAACTCGGCCACCGTGCGAAGGTGAGTAGAGAACGCGGCATCCGCCTGCTCTCGCACCTGCGATGCACGATCGCGGGCTTCCTTCGCCTCGGCGGACAGTCGGGCCAGCCGAGCCCGGGTGACGATGCGGATCACGCCGTCACCGCCGAACCGGCCGGTGTGGTCTCGGCCTCCTCGGCGTGGTCTGCCAGGACGTATCCGGAGCCGACCAGTTCGACGGTGACGCCGTCGATGGTCTTCTCGGTGCGCAGCCACATCAGCGGCCCGCTGCACTCCTTCTCCCGGCGCACCAGCCCGGGGCTGATATCCAGAGCCGAGCGCCACGCCTCAAAGCTGCCGAGGGTGTTGTGGAAGGACAGCTCCAGCCGGTTCGGGACGATCGGCGACACTCGGGCATCAGCGGCCAGCAAGTCCGGGAACCGCGCAACGAGCGACGCCAGGACTGCCACCGCGGCACTCAGGGCGTTCGTCGGCCGGGTGCTCATGCGGCCACCGCCGAACCAGCAACCGCGCCCGCCTTGACCGGGCGGCCACACGCACGGCGCGGGCGTCGGCCGGACGGGCGCGGCTGCTTCAGCGGCAGCGTCCGCAGCAGGCTTGCCGCGTACGCGGCGGTCTCCGGGTCACTCTCCCGCAGCTCCGCGAGGACCTCGCGGGCGACGTCCAGCCGCGCCGCCCGCTCCATCGCGGACTCCGTGGCCGAACCGGTGAACAGCTCCAGGTCGATACCCAGAGCCAGCTCAATGAACTCGGTGGCGGTAACAGGCTCGCGACCAGCAACGATGGTCTTCATGGGTCGTTGTCTCCTTAGACAGTGGAACGGCCCAAACAGCGGCCCCGGTGTTCGAGCACCGGGGCCGCGCGCCGTTCTGTGGGTGAAGCGGAAGGACGTTCTCCGGCTCCCCTCCGCCCCGCCCGTACGGCACCCGGTGGGGTCCGGACGGGCGGGGGAGGCAACCGGCCCGCGATAGCCGCGGGGATCACGGTCGAACTGGCGGCCAGTACTACGCGGCCACCGACACGAAGGGCGTCGTCACCTGCGCCGGTCCAGCGCGGGCAACACCCCTGTACATCGCCTGATCATCGGGCTCCTCTCGGCCGATCGGATGGGATGTCGCACTGCAAGGGGGATTCACCGTCCCCACACTCCGGCCGTTGCTCGCGGTCACCGGGCCACCTCGCCAGTACGGGCCGAAACCCTGTTCAACCTGGCCTTTAGCGGAATTGCAGCGTCCCCGCCCTGTGCGTTCGTGCAGCCCAAAGAAGGGCCGTTACTCCGCTGTCCCAGGACTGCGGTGCGTCTGAAATGACAATGGCCCACAGTCCCAGGACTGTCAACAGTCCTGGGACTGTGTTTGACTGGACCTGTTGAGAGGAGTTCGCGTGGCACCCAAGTGGCGGGAACTGGCAGACAAGCTGGCCGAGCAGATCAAGAGGGGCGAGTACGCCCCTGGTCAGCAGCTGCCGCACATCCGAGACCTGGTCGAGGCTGGTGAAGGTTCAAAGTCCACGGTTCATGCGGCCTACAAGGCCCTGGAAGCCGAAGGCTTGGTTACCTCCTCCCGAGGTCATGGCACCGTCGTGCGGCAGCAAGCCCCACTCAAGAGGCTCGGCATCGCCCGGTACGACAAGGCCAAATGGCGCGACGGTGATGAGGTCGCGTTCATTGCCGACCGCGTGGCTTCGGGCCGTGCGCACAAGCGTGGCGAGCAGACGCAGAACGTCAGCCGTGTGCCGGCCACGCCGCTGGTAGCGGCGGCGCACGGTCTGCCGGAAGGCTCTGAGGTGTACGCGCGTGCCCGCCTCGTGAAGGAGGGGGACCAGCCGACGCATACCCTGACCAGCTACTACCGCCCTGAGCATGTCGAAGGGACGCGGCTTGTCGACCCGACGCCGGGCCCGGCCGGCAGGGGCGGCGGGTACCGCGTGCTCTATGACGCGGGGTACGAAATCGACCACATGCGAGAGGAGCTGTTCGCGCGCCCTGCGGCGTCGGAGGAGGCGGCGCTACTTCAGCTGACGCCCGGCGAGTGGGTCGTAGAGCTCCACCGCACCACGTACACGGCGGACGGGACCGTGGTGGAGTTCGCCATCGGCGTTCACGCAGCGAGCCGCTTCGCCTGGGCATACGACTTCAAGGTCCCCGACTCAGCGGAAGGAGCAGCCCAGTGATCTCGGCGCAGGCGTGGTCTGATGCTCAGCGGCTCTGGGAGTTCCAGCAGATGGACCACGAGCCGCGGCCCTGCTCGGTCGGCATCGGTCTCGGCAGTCATGACTTGGGTGTGGCAGACGTGACGGTAGATCTGTACCGGCGCGGCATGTTCCCGCTGATCGTCTTCACGGGGGCGACCAGCCGGACGACACGCGACCGGATGCCCCGAGGGGAAGCCGAGCACTATCGGGAGCGGGCGCTGGAACTCGGTGTTCCCGCATCGGCGATCCTCGTTGAACCGAAAGCGCGGAACACGGGCGAGAACGTCACCTTCGCACGCGAACTGCTCGCAGGGCGAGGCATCGACGTGTCATCCGTGCTGCTCGTGAGCAAGCCGTACGAGGAGCGACGGGCCTACGCGACAGCCCGCAGACTCTGGCCGGAAGTCGAGATCGTCAGCGCGTCGGCACCCATGACGCTCTCTGAGTACGCCGACTCCATCGGGGACCCGCGTCTCGTTCTGGACATGCTCGTGGGAGCCCAGCAGCGTCTGCTCATCTACCCGGAACAAGGATTCATGATCAGGCAAGAGGTGCCGGACTCCGTTGCCGCGGCCTACGAGCATCTGTGTTCCGAAGGGTTTACGAGCCGCCTCGTGCCGGCGAATTAGGGGCTCTGTGGGCCAGTCAGATGCAGTGAAGCCGCTGGAACCGCAGCGCTCTTGAAAGCCGTCACCGTGCGAGCGCGGTAGAACTTTCCCTATTTCAGTCAAGGCACCCGGCTGCGCTCCGCTCCGCCGGGCGCGCTTTCCGGCTCCGCTCCGCGCAACGCTCCTGCCTTCGGCCCGCTCTGCGCGCGCTGCGCCGACGCGCGCCCACAGTGGATAGGCCCGGGGGCATAAGACGAGAACCAAGCCCGCGGCTTCAAGACACGCCTCCGGCGGGGGCGCTCAGACTCCGGGATGGACGGGGCGCCGTTCGCGAGTGCCGGCCGGAGCGTGGCGAGCGTCGTGGGGCTCCCATCCCGACCACCTTCGACCCAGGCAGAGCCGAGCAGTCGCGGCCCAGGGCGTCAAGGTCGTTCGTACAGTGGCGCGCTCCACCTTGACGCCCTGAACCACGCCCGCTCCACCGTGTGTGGGCCGAAGGCGGACGGGATGGAAACTGGGGACGGTGGTGGGCAAGGTGAAGAGGGTACGCGCGGCTTGATCGAGCTAGTGGGTGAACAGCCACGTAACGAACGAGCCCATACCCGCGAGGAGGAAGATCAATGGAAGCTTCTGTCTCCACCGTCGCTCCGCCTCACGCAGCTCGGCTTCATCGTCCACCGCTCCTCCAACAGGTCGAAGTGCTCCAGGACCCGCAGCGCTGGCGCTTGATCGGGTATTTGAGACTCCACTGACCGCGTGGGCAAGCAGCGGCGTTGCTGTTAAGTCAGCAGAGCCGTAAGAGTCTAGCCATGCTGCTTGGCCCCGCTCATCATGAGGACATGCCAAATACCCAACAGGGATCAATAACCGGCAAGAAACGTGCCTCCCTTGCTACCGCCTCGGTTTGCTTGTTCGTGCTGGGGAGCCTTGAGGTGGGGTTGTACGCGGCCGAGTTGATCACGGATGGGGAGCGCTACTTCCAAATGCTTGAGTCCGCTTGTGCCCTGCTGCTCGCAAGCTGGATCACCGGAGCCGTCCACCTCCGCCGAGACAGGACCGCAAAACGGCGGGACGGGTAGGAGTCAAAGGGTCTCCGGGGCGGTTGCAGTACTCCTAAAGCGGACGTCGTCGCACAGCAGAGCGCCCTCCCGGGGCCGTCACGGGGCCGTGGGAGGACGCTCATCGATGACCAACGCTGACAACTGCCGACAGCTCAGCAGCAGGTCACAGCGTTCATCGATGACGTGACCGCAGGTCGGAGGCCCGGCGTGTCACTTCTTCGGCTTCTGGTTCGAGTGGCTGCGGCACAATCTTGATCCATGACCAAGTCCCCTGATCCAGCAGCTCTCTATCCCGACGTTGCGGCCGAAGGTAGCCTCGCCGCAGCGCTCCAGACCGTTGCGGCCAGGGACGGCATCTCCGTACCGTTCCAGATCTCGGAGTCTGACCCCCTGCTCTATGCCTTTGTGGAGAGCACGGTTCCACACCGGACGGTCTTGGGCATCTCGGGGTGGGTGGCCGAACGGCGGTGGTCGATCCGCGGCTGCGAGGCTTTCCAAGATTTGACACTCGTCGATGGACAGGCGGAGGACCTGACCCAGGTCGTCCGTGCTGCGCAAGCCTGGCACGAAGGGGCGGAGCTGGCCGACATCCAGCGAGCGGCGCCGTTCGTGCATCTCACCGGACGCTACGAACTGGCAGAACACGATCCGGCGCAACTGACCGAGTCCGAGTGGCAGCATCTGCGCACAGAAGCCGGCGAGCTGGACTGGCCCGAGTACCACGCGCTCATAGAGGCGGCGTATGCCGAGCCGGCGCTGCGGCGTCTCTACCCGTTCACCAGCCACTGGACGCTGCGATTTTCTACCAGTACCCGCCCTGACCTCACCATCGTTCCGATGTGCCTGAACGCTCATCGGGAGAAGCCGTACACCGTTAGCACCAGCTACACAGGTGAGGTCCTCGCCGAGACGACGACTGCGGAGGAGGCAGTGGCGACGGCTGTCCGCCATCTGCCCCAGGCGGCCGACTGACGTGCCCGACAGACCTCGGTGACCGTCGCGACGACAGTTCGCATCACAGAGAGGTTCATCGTGCCCGCTGCGTGCCCGTTCGGAAGGGACGCAGCGGGGACTCACGGGAAACGGCGGCGCTAACCTCGCTCCGGACCAGGTCAGACAGTCGCCAGGTCAGCGGCCATCCGCATACGGCGTCTTCCAAACAAGTGCTCAACTTGTGCCGGCGCTTGAGTGGGCCACTGAGCCCGCCGTCCGGGACGCTGAACAGCAGCCGAAACTAGGCAGGAGGGGCGAAAGAGTTCCCGCCGGGTACCGGTGGACCACCCCACCAGGCCCCCGGCGGCGGGACAGGAGCCCAATCCGGTCCGCGGTGATCCAGCCACCATCTGCCGATGATGTGGAACTTCTCCTCGAAGGTGCGATCCCAGTTGAGGAACCCTGTGATCGGCGCCCGCAGGCGTGTACGGCGGCCGCCCGCTTCGTAGATCACGACGGTCCGGGCCCCGAAGATGGACTCGACCTGTATGGCCTGCACGTCGGCCCAGGGAATGGTCCGGCGGCGCAGGTTGTGCACGACGGCCGCTGACTGCGCGAGAGTGACCCCGAACGGCCGCGAAGTGATCAGCAGCACGAACGGCAGCACGACTGCCACGAGTGGAGGACCAACCGGCCCCCCGTCCAACCAGATCAACACTTGGAAGGGCGCCATGATCACAGTGGCGGGCAGCATGGGCAGCAAGCGTTGAAGGCGCGTCAAGCGGTAGCGGATGCACTCCAGCGGCAAGCCCTCGCTCTGCGGTCGCCCCATCGACCATCCCCACCATTCCCATACAGCCACAGCTGCGCATGATCGTCCACGAAGTGTGGCGATGCTGTACCGCGTTGTCCACCCCCCAAACCCGTATCGCGAAATCCGAGGTGCGGCCGGGGCCCAGCGGAGTTTTACGTGGCCTCCGTGCCCCTTCCGTGCCCGACCGAGCGGGAAATCACGGGGAGCACCGGGTGATCGCGGTCGCTGGACATGCCGACGGCCCCTGACCAAGCTGGCTGGTCAAGGGCCGTTCACCTGCGGTGGGTGTGGGATTTGAACCCACGGTGACATCGCTGCCACGACGGTTTTCAAGACCGTCTACGACGTGACGCGAACGCCCTGGTCGTGACGGTTTCCTCCGTCGCAGGGCAGTCCTTGGTCAGGCAGCGGACGCGGCTCTCCCAGTGCGGTTTAGGGACCGTTCTGGGGAGCACCCACCGCAGTCCCCGAGCCGGGAATACCTCGCTCAAGGGCTCGCACCTTAAACAGATCGTCGTACACCCTACTCAGGGCATCTGATCTCTGATCAGCCGGTAGCAGCGCAACTTGATCAACGCGATCCAGCAAAACTGCATACCTTGAACGCATATTAAGGTGCCATCTCCATCTGGCCCCAAAATCGAGCGCACGCGCGACGGCAATCAAAAATGTTGCGGTGCCTGCTGCGATTCGACCCCAGAGAGAGAATCCTTCAGGGATGATAGTTGCCGCGGTAGTGGCAGCCATTGCTGCCATTGTACTTCCGTTATGCAGCAGAGAATCACGCTTACCCCCATGGGGCCGCATGGCAGATTTAATGCTTGTAGTCAGCCGGGCCGCCTGCTCGACCCATTCATCACTCACAGCTCCCCCTGAGATTCCCATTCATCCGCATACGACTTTTTGCGAGCCAAGTCCTGAGGTCGACTCCATTCTCCCCGATGAGGCATCGCGCGACGGAACCGCCCCGTTGAAACCGTCAGCAAATAAAGCAGGATCGCATATCTCGCAAATCTATTCAAGCGAAAGCGCGGAAATGCCATGACACTCAACGTGATCAGAACATCTCCGTAAGCTGAATAATTCGCCTTCCCGCCTCGATCCCAGCCGCTCAGAATGGCGACGGCATGTCTCGCGATGCGCGACAGATCATACGGAGTTCCAATAAATCCTTCCGCTGTCTGGGTGATTTTCAATTGCACTTCACGAGGGAAACTGAAATCTGACACTCGGAAATAGCTAAAGCCGTCAGCGTATGCGGAAATGGGACGCTTGATGACACCCCTAGAAATGAGCGCCTCGCAGATGTTGCGTTCCTCTACAATGACTCCCACATGGCTAGTTAGGGCGCCCGGACCTTGCGCGTACATAATCGCCCAAGAAACTAGAGAGCGGCGCGGGTGTATGAAAAATGTCTGGGCGAGGGAGTGCCTATCGTCCGCCATGTGCCGAAGATTATCTTCCGTGGCGCGCACCCATCCATTGGCCTCAAGGGAAGCGTCTGAGTATTTACCCTTCTGCTTCCGATATTTCCAGTAGTCAATCAAAGCGAATATCATCGTTCCACCCTTCCGGCGTCCAGCGCGATAAAGCGGGTGTCGGCCTGGCCCGGCTCGCCGCCAAGAGCATGGCCCCTCAGCGGGGCTGTGGGCCAGGTGCGGGCCACCGAAGCGCCACCGGGGCCAAGTCGTAGCGAATGGGCAGTTCAGAAGCTCACGCGTCCGCATGTAGCGGTCTTGAAACCGTCACGCTTCGGCGGTCTCTGTCGCGGAGCGCGGTCTCGGTAGCTTTGCTCCCTGGATACTGGTCTGCTCCTGGACCAGTAGGCGCAGTTCGGCCGGCGTGGGCCATGGGGCACTGCGGTGAATCATGCGATGGCAGTTCGAGCAGATCAGCGCGAGGTCCGCCAACTTCGTGGTGCCTTCTCCGGCCTCGTGGAGCGGCACTACGTGGTGGCACTCGATGTAGCCCTCGCCCCGCTCGCCGTAGACCTTGGGGAAGTCGAACCCGCACGCCTCGCAGGACAGGGTGCCTCCCTGCTTGAGAACCGACGCGATCTTCTTCTTGCGGAGCCCCTTGCTGCGTTCGCGTGTCCGGTGGCGTCGGTAGAGAACGCGTCCCTCGGGCGCGCTGACGTCGTCGTCCAAGTCCTCGTCTTCGGGCAGTGGTACGGGCTGGAGCTCACCAGACCGCAGTCCCTCACGAAGAAGCTCGGCTGCACGTGCCATCTCTGCCGGACGGTTCAGGAAGTCGCGCAGTACCTCGCGGTCCAGCTGCCCGCCGTTTGTTGGCCTGCCCGTGTAGTCAGGGTGGAAGCTGGCGATGTTGAGGCTCTTGTACGCTGCCCCATTGCGGTTGCGGTACTCGGCCGCGCGCTGCTCCGGCGGGTAGGCAGCGAGGAGTTGCAGGAGGTCGGACAGCTCTCCGATCCGCGGGTCCGAAGAGGGGAGTCCTTGCCAGCCGTTACGGGCGACGACATCGCACGCGAGGATCAGCTCGTCACGGGTCCACTTGGGGCTGCGCGACACTCCGACCTGGAAGCCTTCGCGCTTGAGCCAGTCGACTGCGTGGCCTACCCCGCCGCTGAGCTCGTCCCAGGACAGTGCCCTCCCTTGGGCGTGCTTGTGGGCTACTCCTGCGACTGCCTTCGAGTCGTACTCCTTGCCGTCATGCAGGATGAGGAACTTGCGGGCTGGCTTGAAGCCGTACAACTCGAGGAACGACTCCGCTCCGAGTTCGTCGTACTCCTGCAAGGTCTTCAGGATGTCGTCGCGCGAGATGGCCCCTTTTTCCATGAGCGGAGCCTACTGGGCGGGTATGACAATGCACTTGCCCTCGCGTCGCCTCTGTCAGGCTAGTACGGCGGTGGTTAGGTCCTCGCGGCCGAGGGGGCCGTTGGAGCCAGTCTCATTCGAGGTTCGATCCGCAGGTGTCCGGGACGGTGCGGGTCTGTCCGCCATGCTGATGAGCTGCGGAAACGCGAGCCTGGTGGACGCCCCCGGACGGCCGCGGAACAAGATCCGACAACTCCTTGCGCGGTGTTCACACACGAGCGCCCTCCCGGGCACTGGAAGGTCGCTCAACGATTACCACCGTCGACACCGCGACAGTTCAGTAGCAGGTGGCAGCTTCGATTCGGTTTGCTGCCACGGGCTGGTGACTCGAGGCGATGGGGTCACGGACGGATCGTTGTGTTGTCTCCGGTGACGGCCGTGCCGATTGTCTGTGCGGCGATAGACCGTTCACCGGACGCGGTGATCGTCACCGCACCGGCCGGGGGAAGCTGGGCGGCCAGTTCGGCAAGCAACTGCGGATTCTCCCTTATCGTCCGCTTGATCTGCTGACGCAGCGCGGCTGCAGCATCGGTGTCCTCCGGCTCCTCGGCCGCCTCACGCACCGCCGCCTCCAGCTCGGGGCGTCCGGCCGGGCTCCGGCGCCGCCAGACCGCGTGCAAAATACTGCGCCCTGCGTTCGCCGTGGCTCCCACCGCAGCGTCCTCAGCTCGGGCCAGTACCCCCGCACCATAGGCACCCAGGGCCGCGCTTAGATACGGCCCTGCCTGCTCCAAGAACTGCACGATCTCCGCTCCCACAACCCACCCCTGAAATCCTGTCATTGACTGAGGCCAGGGCAACAGACTAAGCCGCCCAGCCAGCGCGCACGCGGCAACTCTGCATTCGCGGACCGTCGACCGGCCTCACTCCACGCGAGCCAAGCGAACACCCTCCTGCCCCTGTCGCGGCCTGGCTACGCTCCCGACTGTCAGGCCGCTGACCAGGAAACGGAGAGCTTCAATGGATTACTAACGGTCAGACCGCGAAGTGGCGTACTCGGCTGCGTCGATCCTTGCGCGGATCTGTGTGATGAGCGGGTTCCCCGGGCCCATGACGGGCTCGATCCGGTCGAGGGTTGCGTGATAGAGGGCGATCGCCCTTCGGTGTGCACCGGCCTCCTGGTGGGTGTCCGCCAGGGTGAGTTGGGCGCTCAGGACATTCGGGTGTTCGCCGAGGGTCTGCTGCCAATGGGCGAGGTTGGCTTCGTACAGCGGCACGGCCAGATCGGGTCGGTCGTTGGCCCGGTAGATCTCGGCCAGGTACTGCCGTTGCTCGAGTGTGTCTGGGTGGGTGGCGCCGAGTTCCTTCTCGGTGAGCGCGACGCTGTGTTCCAGCAGTTCGGTCGCCCGGGCGAGGGCGCCGGACCTGCCGTGGACGCGGGCCAGCAAGGCGGTGCAGTGGAGTGTTTGCGGGTGGGTGCCGCCGAGTTCGGACGTGAGTTGCGCGTGGATACCCTCCAAGACGGCGACTGCCTGTGCTGCGTTGCCGGACTCGAGGTGGGCGGCGGCCAGGTTCGTCCGGCTGGTGACGGTGTGCGGGTGTGTATCGCCGAAGATGAGGCTGACGTTCCGCACGGTGGCTTCGAGGAGCTGGACGGCGCGCGGGGCGTCGCCGACTGTGAGGTGTGCGATGGCCAGGTTGCTCCGACACACCGCGGTGTGCGGGTGGTCCTCGCCGAGCGATCGTATGCACCGCTCCAGCGTCGACTCCGAAAGGGACACGGCCCGCGCCGGATCGTCCGTCTCGCGCAATGCGTCCGCCAGACCGATGTAGTTGGCCAGAGTGTCCGGGTGGGACTCGCCGAAGACCTGCTCGCACTGGGCAACGACGGTCTCGAACAGTGGGACGGCGCGAGCCGGGTCGCCTGCCGCGAGGTGGGCCGTCGCGAGGCCGCTTCGGGTGGCGAGGGTATGGGGGTGGGTCTCGCCGAGCAGCGCGGCACGGTGCTCGAGGACGGTGTCGTACTGGGCGATCGCCCGTCCGGCGTCGCCGGCGGCCTGGTACGCCCGCGCCAGCCCGTTCCTGGTGGTCAGGGTCTGGGGGTGGGCGTCGCCGAGCAGATGGGCGCTCTGCGCGGCCGCGGTCTCCAGCAGTGGAAGCGAACGGGTCGGGTCCCCGGTGTCCCGGTAGGCGCAGCCGAGGTTCGCGCGGACGGCAATGGTCTCCGGATGCGCCTCGCCGTACACCTCCTCGCACCGGGCCAGGGCCGTTTCGAGATGCTGCGCCGCCTGGTCGGGGCGTCCGGCTATCGCGTAGGCGTAGGCAAGGTTGTTCCGGCTGGTGATGGTTTCGGGATCGCTGTCGCCGAGCGCCTGCTGACATTGGGCGAGGACTGCGGTGAACATCGGAATGGCGCGGGCCAGGTCGCCTGAGGTGAGGCAGGCCGCCGCTAGGCCGTTCTGGCTGGTCAGCGTGGCAGGGTGGGTTGGTCCTAGGGATCGCTCGTACTGCATGAGGGTCGCTTCATGCAGAGAGACAGCACGATCCAGGTCGCCGGACGCATGGTAGCTGCGGGCCAGCTCCTCGCAGCTGACGAGAGTGTCGGGGTGGTCGTTGCCAAGTGCTTGCCTACGCCGGGCCAACGTCTCCTCGTGGAGTGCGATGGCACGGGCCAGGTCGCCGGAGTCACGGTAGGAGTTGGCAAGGTTGGAGGCGACGGTGAGCGTCCCCGGATGTGAGTCGCCAAGTACCTGCGCGCACTGGGCGACCATCGGTTCGAGGATCGCGATGGACCGGTCGAAGTCCCCGGCTCCGTGGTAGGCGTTGGCGAGGTTCGCGCGGACCTTCATGGTGAGTTC
Source organism: Streptomyces sp. NPDC048411 (assembly GCF_040704695.1). Taxonomy (NCBI): domain Bacteria; kingdom Bacillati; phylum Actinomycetota; class Actinomycetes; order Kitasatosporales; family Streptomycetaceae; genus Streptomyces; species Streptomyces sp. NPDC048411. The sequence goes on along the minus strand of NZ_JBEZKL010000032.1, from coordinate 13,784 downwards.
GTGCTCGGCGCCGGCGAGCGCTTCGCAGCGGGCGAGGGCCGCCGTGAGCAGCGGAACGGCGCGGGCGTCGTGACCGAGGTCATGGAGATAGCTCGCAGCGCTCGCGTACCGTCCGGCGGGAAAGGTGTCAGCGTGTCCGTCAGGAGTGGTGGCCGCGAGCGCGACGAGGTGCGGGAGCAGCCGATCCCAGGCGGGAGACCGGCCAGAGTTGGGCGGTTCTCCCAGTGGGGCGACCGCGGCGCACAGCAGCCGTTCGGCATCCAGCCTGCCGGCTGGCGCTGTGTCACCGAGGGGCGACTGGTTCCGGAGTGTGGTCTGGACGAGTCGGTGGATGCTCACCGTGTCCTGGGTGAGGGAGACCATGCAGTAGACAGCAAGCATCCCAAGGGCTTCGTGAAGGTCGTCGCTGTCGTCGGCGATAGGGGTCAGCAGTTCAACTGGGATGTCGTCGGGGGCCAGCCACGCCAGTGTGGACAGGACGGAGACTGCCAGGGGGTTGCGCTCCATGAGGGCGCTGATCGTCTGGCGCCAGATCCGGGCGACGGTGCGCTCTGGGTCTACACCTTCGGGAGCCTTGTCTAACGCGCCTACCAGCCTTCGGCGGTAACGTTCGATGCTGATCGTCGGGTTCTGCGCGAGGTAGGCGCCGGCCTGCATCAGTGCGATAGGAAGCTGCCCCAGGTCAGCGGAGAGGGCCCGGGTCTCATGCATCTGACGGTGGGTCGGCGAAGTCGCGCCGAGCACCTGCCTACAGAGGAGTTCACTCGCTGCAGCCAGATCGAGTACGTCGAGGGCCAGCGTTGCGACGGAGGTCGGCCAGCTAGCTGACCGTCGGCTGGTGGCGATGACGTGGCCGTTAGGCGTGCTGACGTAGGGCTGCAGATCGGCCGGATCCTCAACGTTGTCGAAGACCAGCAGCCACCCCGGATGCCACTGCAGCCACAACATCGCCCAGGCGGCGCGCTCTTCGGTAGACGCGCTGCCGGCCCACACGGGGATCAGTCGCAGAGCGAGGTCGGCCAGCGATTGCTCGATGTGGACGGGCGATGCGGCGGCAATCCACCACATCACGGTGTAGTCGCGACGGTGTCTGTGGGCATACGCAAGCGCGAGGGTGCTCTTGCCGACGCCGCCGAGGCCCTGGACGACGGCAGTCCCGGCGGCCCGCTGCCCGAGCGTGCCGCGCAGCCAGCCCAGCTCGCTTGTGCGGCCGAAACACAGAGGGAGCGGCGGCAGGTTGGTGAGTCCGGCAGGTGCCTGGACATCGCGCGCCGAGTTCAGCAACTCGGCCGTCAGAACGGTGACCGGGCCGGTGATCGCTGCCCCGATGTGGTGGGCGGCGACGGATCCGGTCCCTATCGCCTCGAAAGTGAACTCCGTCACCGCAGGGCCCGCCGACTCTCGTGGCCAACGGCGACCGTCGACATTTCTCTGCTCGACGACCTACTGCGTACCCCCATCTCAGTCCCCTCTGCAGGCCGGCTGGATGTCTCGCTCTCCAGCACGGAGCGTACGCGTTCCCCATGTCGGGTCAGTATCGGCTGAGCGGCGGCGAGAGTTGCCTGGAATCGGGGACTTCGTCGCTGGCACGATCGCCGATGATGAGGCCGGGCACGCTCCCTGCAGGAGCCAGCGGTCTCAAGATTCCTCAGTCTCAGTTGTGGTCTCAGTTGACGGGAAATCTGGGGTGGTCCACCTTCGTCCATGGTCGTCCGACATCAACACTGACCAGGTGTTTCGTTCTCGTGGTGGATGCCTGTGGACGCCGGTGGACCAAGATCGGACAACTTGTAATGCGTAGGTCTCGGGTTCGAATCCCGAGGGCGGCTCTGTGTAGGCCTCAGAGTTCACTCGCCGTGACCTGGGGCTTTTGCTTTTGGCCCCTGTGGCGTAGTTGTCGGATGCAGGCCGCGCGGCCGTGCGTGGTCTCATTCGGGCTCCGTGTGGGCACGGCCGTGCCCACACAGTGTCCTTCGAAAGACGGGATCGCAAGCTCCGTCGGTGCTAAGCCGCCCCAGACCCCAGGTGCTCTAGGAGAGCCCTGACGTCGGCGGCGTTCATCCCGGCAGCCAGCGGCACCTCCTCTTCGGGGTCGCCCAGCTGCTGGACTTCGGGGTCGTCGAGGATCCGGCCCATGAAGTCGAGCTTTTTCGCCAGGCGTGAGGCGACCAGATCATCGATGCTTCCTTCAGCTGCGAGGACGGTGATCCGCGTCTCGACATCTGGGGTGAGGCCGAGGCGATGAATGCGGTCGAGGCTCTGCAGGAATCGGCCGGCTTGGAAGTCGCGATCTACGTAGACCGCGTCATGGCAAACCTGGTGGAGACTGATTCCCTCGCCGAGGGTCGCCGGATTTGAGATCAGGACAGCGCAGTCTGGGTCTTCCCGGAAACGGAGCAACTCCGCTTCCCGATCGGGAGTCCCCCCGTGGACAGCAGCGGGTGCGAACGGTGCCAGCAGCGCTTGAAGCGAGGTGATGCTGCGGACGAAGCTTGCCCACACGAGAGTCTTGCGTCCAGCGGCGGCGTTGGCGGAGACGATGGAGAGTGTCTCCTGGTACTTGGGGGAGAGCTCGTAGTCGGGAAGCTTCCGGAACAATACCGACAGGGGATCCCCTTCTGACACTTCCAGCGGCGGGACCCTGAAATGCAGAGGTTCATGGCGTGTAGCGCCCGCGACAAGCAGGGCCGGGCTCGTGGCCGCCATCAGCAGTCGCAGCACTGCTTTGCCGAGCGACTCGAAGTCGCTCCTGTTCGCTGCCGCACGTGGCGAGAGCTTGCCTTTTAGCGCGTCGTAGATCTCGCGGTGCAGCGGCGGCATGGGGAGACGGCGGATCCGCGTATCCACCGGCGGGAGGCCCAGCTCCCCCTTCGTCGTCCTGGCGTACAAAGGACGCAGCACCTGGCTGGCGTGCGCCAGATCCCCGCCGTCGACGGCCTGGGTAACGACTCGCCGCCCATGCCCCGGCCAGACGAAGGAAAGCAGGTTCTCCAAGTCCTTGGCGCCGTTGGGTGCGGGCGTCCCGCTGAGAATCATCCGGACGCGGCTGAGCGGGCCCAGCGCCATGCAGGAAGCGCCGTACACTCCGGCTCCGCCGAGCTTCATCCGGTGCGCCTCATCGAGGACCAGCATCGCAGGCGCGGCCTTCAACCAGTGGGAGAGCGCGGTGAGAGACCGATCCAGACGCTCGTAGTTGACGAGGATGACATCGGCCGCAGCAGGCACTTCCTTGGACAGCACCTGAACGTCCAGAGGTATGGAGAAGCACTGCCGAGCCTCTTCCCGCCATGCGTCGTAGGCGGACTTGGGGCTCACCACGAGCATGCGCGCCACCGTTCCGCGGGTGCGGAGGGCGGAGAATGCAGCGAGGGAAACGCGGGTCTTGCCGGCGCCGGGGACGCTGAAGTTGGCGCCATGCCCAATGGACAGAAGGCGGGCGATGTCGCGCCTCTGGAACGGGGTAAGAGGGCCGGTCCAGCCGTCACCCAACAAGGCAGGGACAGCGTCCGGTTCGATGCTGTCCTCGTCGGCCGTACCGCTGAGGAGGCGCTCTGCCGTGTCTGCTGTGTCGAGCAACTCCTCGACCAGGAGACGGAAATCGTCCTCCCAGACGACCCCTTCGGGCTGAGGCCAGGTTCCCAGCGCACTGATGCTGGCGACGAAGCTGTCCAACGGGACAGCTGCCGACAACTTGTCGGTCATCCGGCCACTGGGGAAGCTGGCGATCATCTGCCCGAGTGGACCGCGGTACTCGGGCACGGTTCGCAATGCGGCTTGAGTGCGGGTGACATCAAAGCCGATCGTCAGACTGGGCTCGGCCACCTAACGAGCCTTCCCGAACACCTCGAGGAGCCAGGTCACCCCGTCGCCGGGCTGCTGCACCGTGCGTTTTGCCTCGTTCGCGAGCTTCTCCAGCTTCTGCCGCAGGTCGGTGACGGCGTCGTCGAACGCCTCCTCGTCGAGACTCTGCGATGCCCTGGACATTACGAGGTCAGTGACGCACAGCTCGACGTCGCGTCCGGCATCGGCCAAGCGAGCTGGTGCAGCCTGCTTCCGCTTCTTGATGCGGGCGTCCCGCCCAGCATCGGAGATAGCCTCGTCCACAGCCGAGCGGAGCTCTGTGAGCTCCTTCTGTGCTTTCGCGGTGACTTCTTGGGGGGCTGTGCTGCCCAACTGACTGACGGCCCTTGCGTGCAGAACGGCGTCTGTCAGCGCCCTGGCCGCGTTAAGGGCGACAGACGGGCCCTTTACCGCTCGCCCCAAGCCGGGGATGGCCACACTCGCCGACGATGCGGCTGGGGCTTCGTTAGCCGGCCGGACCTTGGCGAGGTAGCGGTCGCAAAAATCGTGCTCAATGAACCGGACATCGGTCTTGGAAAAGCCAAGGAGCATGGCAGCCAGACGGTTCTCCAGCAGCAACTCTGCCTTCTCCGGGTTGGCGGCGTGCTGCTTGGTGTACGCGCGTTGGAGTTCGCGGAACTTCTCCGCTTGCTCCTCGAAGGCGACCAGGGAGAGCCGCTCGCCTGCACCTTTGCTGCGCTCGATCAGGGACTCGATGCGGGCGAGAACCCATTGGTCTTGTCGGCAGCGGTCCGTGGTCGTACGGAAGGTCGCGGCGATTACGCTGAGAGGCGTCCCCTGGTCCACGAGTTCCTGTACTGCGAGCAATCGGTTGATGTACGAGTAGTCCCGCCGGTGCTCCTTCCGAAGCTGCAGGGACAGCTCGACCGCAGCGATGTCCTGCCAGTCGCACGAAGCAGGGAGCACGGCGACGCGCATGGCGTGGTTGGGGCCGTATAGCTGCATCAAGGCCGCGCGGCGGGTGTTTCCGTTGACCAGGACGCCCTCGTGGGTGATCAGACCCGGTTCGGTCTGCCCATATTCCTTCAGACTCGCGACCAGCTCGTCGAACTCCGGATCGGTCCGTGTCGGGTTCGCGGGAAGCGCCTGCAGAAGATGGTCCAGATACGCCTGGCTACTGGTACTCCAAGGATCGTCTGCGAGCATCTCGGCCCGCGTCGGATCATGACTGGACTGTGCGCGGATACGGTGGGTCGCGGGGTTGTAGCAGAGGTTCCCCACTGGCATCTGGATGACATCCAGGTGCTCGGGCGTCCCCCGCCAGTCGACTGTGAACGTCTCGCGGGGACCGTCGCCGGCTGCAATCTCGTCCAGCCGGGATCGGACGAGGGCGCGATTCTCCTCGGCGCCCGGCGGCAGTCCGTCGTCCTTGGCCATGTACTCGCTCCTGCTTTCGTTCGCGTTCTTCCGCGGGGGATGTGCTGCGTCTCCGCTGGGCTCAGTCGAAGCCCAGCTCCGCACGGAGCTGGGCCCGCGAAGCCTCCGGCAGGGAGCGGTAGTCGCTCCAGATCTGCTCCAGGCGGCTGAACTGGCGCTGGTCGGCCGCGACCCAGCCGGACAGTACCTTGCGCTCGATCGGGTTGAGGCCGACAGTCTCCTTCAGAACCTTGCCTAGGTCCGCGGTCAAGGACCGGCCACCTACCCGGCACCGCTTGCACTCGGTGACCAGCTCGATGGCCCTGGTGCCGTCAGGCTTGACCACTTCCCTGCGGGCGATATCCAACTGGGCCGCCTCGTGGGTACCGGCATGGATTTCCCCGGGCGTGATGCCACATGACCTACACATGTTCCCGTCGTTACTCAGGACTTCGCGCCGACGACCGGCTCCGATCGCCGTCGTGCCGGTCTTGCGCGTGGCGCGGCCAGGCTCCCAGACGGGGTCACCAGGTTCCACGAATCGCTGCTCGTGCGAGTCCAGCCCCGCGTCCTCCCTGTTTGTGTGGATCCTCCAGCCGAAGTCCCTGAGATCGCGCATCCGTCGGTCCACCTGGGAAACCCCGGGGAACGCCTCGCGCAACTGCTCCTTGGTGAAGGTGTTCCCCTCGCCGATCTCGGAGACGAGCCACAGGGCTACGCGCTTCATCGTTCCGAGGCCGGCATCCTGCCAGGACGGCATGGTGGCTCCATTCGCAGAGGGTCCCTCCCACCGGGAGGTGTGAGTGCCGCTGCTGGGCAGTCGACTGCGGATATTCATTACTAGCACGATCGTGCGTAGCCATTCCAGTAATTATGGATCTTTACTCAAGGGCGACCTCTTTGAAGTCTTGTAAAGATCCGTTTCCTCCACTTATTTCAGGGTTTATGGTGGTTGAGTTGTTTACCTGAAATGTAGTCAGAGAAATGCAGCAAACGGCGCCCTCGGTGCGGGGTGGCGGGATAGAGTCCTCTCAATTTCCAGTATCCGAGGGCAATATTGGGCGACCAAAGGGGTTCGTTTGACATGCCGTCACTTGGGTCCATCAGCAGTACCTGCGTACCGGGGGCTACGGAGGAGGTACAGGCGTTCGCCTGTGCACTCAAGCGCCTCATCCCCTACGTCGAGCCCGGCGCCACGATGCAGGTGAAGGCTGGGGTGCTGGCGATCTCGCCGTCCCTCCTGTCCCACTGGCTCTCCGGACGGCGGCTCCCTGTTCCGAAGGCGCTGAGGAAGCTGTACGACCTGGCGGTTGATGGGGCGCTCTGTTCGCCGGAGACGTCCTTGAGCTGCAGCTTCGTGGAACTTGACGGGTTGCTTCAGGCTGCCCGGAAGTCGATGTGCCGCCGGTGCCGTGGCGGCTGCGTCTGCAGCGAAGGCAAGGGATCCCGCTTGCGGGCCACTGTCGGCGAACCGTTGCGCCGGTCCTCTCTGTCGGCCGCCGGTCGAGAGTCGCCCGGCGGCACTGCGGCGTTGCGCCGGTCCCCTGACACCTCCCAGCAGGATGCGAGCCTTCCCGAGCGCCTCGCAGAGATGCCTCCCGCCGACCAGGTCAATCTTCTGTGGAGCTTGGGCGTGGGGCTGAGTGAGGGGGAAATCGGCGCCGCCGCAAGTTCCCTCGCCAGCGCGGGGATGACACAGGAAATGGAAATCATTCTTCGTGCTGCTGAATCCGCGGGAAAGGATTCGGTGAAAATCGTGATGGCCTTCAGCGGGGCCCGCTAGGGTCTCCTGTGGTGAATTATGCGACGAGTCGGAAAAGGAGGTTGTGGGTGTGTAGCGGCGCATTTGCGGTGCCCTATCCCGCAATTGATGGCACCTGCCGCGCACCTCCGGCGTGGGGGGGGTGCAGGGAAGGCCCGGTCCAAGAGGTCGCCAAACCGCGGCCGGAGCCTCCCCTGCGTGAACGTCCCGTTAGATCGATGGCTAACAAGGAGTTCCAACTTGAAGAGTAAGGCTGTCCTGACCTGTTTCGCCAGGAAGGTCCGAGCTGCTCGGCTGCGCCGTCGCGGCGCAGCGGGCGAGGTCAGGCCGATCGCCCCTTGGTGGAAGATCCGGCGTCGCCTCCGCTTCCTTCGCTGGACCTTGGGGGTCCAGGTGCTCAAGGGAGCTGCTTTTGCCGGCGGTGGGCTGCTCGCCCAGGTGCTGCTGGCGCGGTTCTTCGGCGCCTGACGGGAGCCTGGGGCGTAGGTCTCGGATTCGAGTACGGCAGGCGACTCTACGAAAGCCCAGCTCAGACAGTGTCCGAGCTGGGCTTTTGCGTCTAGCGGATGCGGCGACGGAGTCGGGCGCTGGCCACGCGTCGGTCCTCGGCCGGATTCGTGATCTCAGTCGTGGGTTCCGGGCCGGGCATGAAGGTGTGGACCATGCGGGGCGCGGCATGGCGTCCTTCGGCAGGTGGGATCTGCCCTTGACGTACCGCCTCGTCTGGCAGATCTGGGTGTGCCGGAGGATCTCCATGATGGTGACCATGTCCGCGCCCAGCTCATTCAGGATCGTGCCGACTGTGTGGCGGCTGCCGTCGCGGGGGCGGCAGTCGTCGACGCTCGCCTCCGTAAGGAGGTCCTTGAATTCCTCCCAGCAGACCCGGGGGTCGAGCGGCCGGCCGTCGGGCCGCGTGAAGACCGCGCCGCGTTCCTCCCCCGTGTTCCTCACACTCGTCGCCCGTGGCGGAGTGTTCGAGCCCTCCTTCTTGAACTTCCTCTTCGTGCGCTTGGCCTTCTTCCGGGCCGTCTGTGGGCCGTCCGAGGGGGCCCAACCATGACCGACAACGACCAAGGACGCCCACAACCACACAGCTCTCCGGCATGTTGCAGAGCGATGCCGCACCCTGCCGGAGGGTCGGTTCAATACCAGCGCTACTGATCCCGGGCCGTCACAAGGCGCGAGGACTCCGAGGGGCGTGTGGTGCACTACCGCGCGCCCCTCGAATGATCTCCACGCACCCCTTGTTGGACTCCCCCAAGGATGCAACGCTGAGAGTCCCCCCACTTGTGAACTTGTGAATCGACTCACGCAGTCGCTTCACGAAGGAGGTGGCTCCCTTCATGCTCGTCCGTGACGCCATGAGCACGATGGTTCTCACTATCGGCCCCACCCATACGCTCCGCCAGGCGGCCCAACTGATGTCGGCACGCCGCATCGGGGCAGCAGTTGTCCTCGACCGGGACACCAGCGGGATCGGCATCCTCACCGAACGCGACATCCTGAACTCGGTCGGCTCCGGCCAGAACCCCGATACCGAGACCGCGTCCACCCACACCACCAACGATGTGGTCTTCGCCGCACCCAGCTGGACCCTGGAAAAGGCCGCGGAGGCCATGACACACGGCGGATTCCGCCATCTGATCGTGCTGGACGACCACGGGCCCGTCGGCATCGTCTCGGTCCGCGACATCATCCGCTGCTGGGCACCGGCCCGGCGCCACCCGGTGGAGCTGGTCGGCTGAGCGCCCCCACGTACGTACGGCCGATGGGCCTGTCCCCCTCGGTGAAGAGGGACAGGCCCATCGTCCGCCGGAGAGCCGGTACGCGGCGGATGCGCTCTGGTGCCGGGAGGGGCGCTATGCGCGCAGGGCCTGGACCGCCGCTTCCAGTCGCTTGCCGAAGTCGCCGTCGGCCTGACGGAAGTTGTTGATCGCGCGCTCGGCGATGTCGTCGCGCGAGACCTTGGCGATGAACCCGGCAAGGTTGTCGATCAGACGCGCCTTCTCGTCCTCGGAGTAGAGCCGGTAGAGGTTTCCGGCCTGCACGAAGTCGTTGTCCTCGGCGTGGCTGGGGGCTTCGTGCGTACCGATCTCACCGGTGACCGTGGTGGGCTCCCACAGCGGACGGTCGGTCTGGACCGGACCGCCGAAGCTGTTGGGCTCGTAGTTCTTCGCACCCTTGTGGCGGCCGTCGTACAGGTAGCCGTCCCGGCTGTTCGTACGCGCCTCGGTGGCGTGCGGACGGTTCACCGGCAAGTGGTCGGCGTTGATGCCGACGCGGTACCGGTGGGCATCGCCGTAAGCGAAGAGGCGGCCCTGGAGCATCTTGTCCGGGGACGGCCCGATGCCCGGCACGAAGTGCGCGGGGCTGAAGATCGACTGCTCGGTCTCCGCGAAGATGTTCTCCGGGTTGCGGTTGAGCTCCAGCTTCCCGATCTCGATCGGCGGGTAGTCCGCGTGCGGCCACACCTTGGTGAGGTCGAACGGGTTGAAGCGGTAGGTGGCCGCCTCGGACGCGGGCATGATCTGGACCTGCACGGTCCAGGACGGGAAGTCGCCGCGCTCGATCGCCTCGCGGAGATCGCGCTGGTGGCTGTCCGGGTCCTCGCCGGCGAGCTTGTTCGCCTCGGCCTGAGTGAGGTTCTTGATGCCCTGGTCGGTCTTGAAGTGGTACTTGACCCAGAAGACCTCGCCGGCCTCGTTGTTCCACTGGTAGGTGTGCGAGCCGTACCCGTTCATGTGACGCAGCGTGGCCGGGATGCCGCGGTCACCGAAGAGCCAGGTCACCTGGTGAGTGGACTCGGGCGACAGACCCCAGAAGTCCCAGACGTTGTCCGCCTCCTGCGATCCGGTGTACGGGTCGCGCTTCTGGGTGTGGATGAAGTCCGGGAACTTGATGGCGTCCTTGATGAAGAACACCGGGGTGTTGTTGCCGACGAGGTCGTAGTTGCCCTCTTCGGTGTAGAACTTCAGCGCGAAGCCGCGGGGGTCACGCACCGCGTCGGCGGAGCCAAGGTTGCCCGCGACGGTGGAGAAGCGCAGGAACGTCTCGGTCTGCTTGCCGACCTCGGAGAGGAACTTCGCCCGCGTCCACTGCGAGACGTCGCGGGTCAGCGTGAACGTGCCGTACGCACCGGCGCCGCGGGCGTGCACGATGCGCTCTGGAATGCGCTCGCGGTTGAAATGCGCGAGCTTCTCCAGCAGCGACTGGTCCTGCACCAGGACCGGACCGCCGACGCCCGCGGTCTGACTGTTCTGGTTGTCGGCGACCGGCGCGCCGGCCTCGGTGGTGAGCGGTCCCTGCGTCACGTGCGCCTCCTGCGTCATTCCTGCACATCCGTCATGTCCTGATGTCCGCACAGCCTGCCCCTTGGCGTATGCCGATCTCGATCCTACAATGGACTAAGTCCAAGTCAAGTAAACATCTAAAGTCACACCCGTTCGGGACCAGGGTCCCCTCACTGTTAGGCTTGTTTCCATGAGTGACCTGTTGGAACGGCTCCGCGGACGCGGCTGGCGCATGACTGCGCAGCGGCGCGTCGTGGCCGAAGTTCTCGACGGGGACCATGTGCACCTGACGGCCGACGAGGTCCATGCCCGGGCCGTCGCCAAGCTGCCGGAGATCTCCCGCGCCACCGTCTACAACACACTCGGTGAGATGGTGACCCTCGGCGAGGTCATCGAGGTCTCCACGGATCGCCGGGCGAAGCGGTACGACCCGAACGCGCACCGTCCCCACCACCACCTGGTCTGCGCCCGGTGCGGTGCCATCCGTGATGTGCACCCGGCGGGCGATCCACTGGCGGACCTGCCGGCCGACGAGCGCTTCGGCTTCACGGTCTCCGATGTCGAGGTGACGTACCGCGGCATCTGCCCGAACTGCGCGGCAACGGCCTGAGACGCCGCGAGAGGCCCGGTGCGAGCGAGACCCCGGGCTCCAGTGCCGTCGGCGAAGAAGCGGAAGATCACGAGGTGGACCGCGTGATCGGCAAGGGCGACGTACGGGGAAGCGGTGGGCCACACGCTCTGAGGCGATGGCCTCGGATATGAACAGAGGGCCGGATCCCTGTAAAGGATCCGGCCCTCTGCCTTCAGTAGCGGGGACAGGATTTGAACCTGCGACCTCTGGGTTATGAGCCCAGCGAGCTACCGAGCTGCTCCACCCCGCGTCGGTGAACACAACATTACGTGACGCCCCCGACCAGCGCAAATCCGTTTCCGCGGGGTGGGGCGGCGGCCCGCGGAGACTCGGCGTACCGGCTCGCACAGGGAGCCGGGGGGCTCGGGGAGGGATCGCAGGTGACGGGGCTGACCGGTGCAGGGCGCCGGACCCGCCGGACATCCTCGTGCCGTGCGGCATGTCCGGCGGCCCTGCACCGGCTCGGACGGGTAGGACGCCAGGGCCGGCGCCACGCCCCGTACCGCGCCCGCGTGCTCCCCTACGCGGTCAGCTCCTGGTGCAGCGCCTCGCGCAGCCGTGCTGCCCGCTCGGCGACCTCCGCCGGGCCCAGCTCGACCGCCCGTGCGCACCAGCGCTGTCCCTCAGTGAGTTCGCCGCGGCGGGCGGCGAGCAGGGCGAGGCGCAGCGCGGCCCGCCCGTGCCCGTCGTTCGCGGCGCGGCTCCACCACAACGCGGCCTCGCGCTCGCTGCCCTCGCGGGCGAGGAGCAGCCCGAGGTTGAAGGCGCCGTTGCGGCTGCCCGCCTCGGCCGCCTCGCGGTACCAGCGGGCGGCGCTGTCCACATCGCCGCGAGCGGCGGCGAGCATGCCGACGCGCACCTGGGCACGGCGGTGTCCCTGCTCGGCGGCCCGCTCGTACCACTCCTCGCACTCGGTCTTCTCCGGCATCGGCTCGCCGAGCGCGGGCGGTCCCGGCGGCGGCTGCCGCGAGTCCAGCACCCCGGCCAGCCGGAAGGCGGCCTCGGCGCTGCCGCCGCCCGCGGCGCAGCGAAGATGACGCTCGGCCTCCTGCTCCTCGCCGTGGTGCAGCAGCGCCATGCCGACCTGGAGCGCCGCCTCCGTGTGCCCGGCGGCGGCGGCCCGCTCGTACCAGCCGAGCGCCGCCCGGTCCTCGTCGCGCCCTGCGTGCAGGATGCCGAGGTTGAAGGCGGCGTCGACGCTGCCCGCCTCGGCGGCTTTGGAGAACCAGGGCTCCGCACCGGTCGCGTCCCCCGCCTGGAGCAGGAGTACGGCCAGCGCGTTGGCGGCCTCGCGATGACCGGCGTATGCCGCACGGCGGTACCACTGCTCGGCCTGCGGAGTACGGTCTTGGGCGGCGCACAGCAGTCCGAGGTTGTACGCGCCGTTGACGTCGCCCGCGTCCATGGCGGCGCGGTACCAGCGCTCGGCGGTCTGCTGCTCGCCACGGGCGGCGTGCAGGGCACCCAGGGCGTTGGCGGCGTTGCCGTCACCGTCCTGGGCGGCGCGCAGCCACCACACCGCGGCGCTCTCCTCGTCGCCCGCATCGCGCAGCAGGAATCCGAGCGCGCAGGCGGCCCGTGCCTCGCCGTCCTTGGCGGAGGTGAGGTACCAGCGGCCGGCCTCCTTGAGCTCGCCTCGCCGTTCGAGGATGGCGCCGAGATGCAGGGCGGCGCGACGGTGCCCGCGCGCGGCGGCCTGCCGGTACCACTGCTCGGCCTCACCGACCTGCCCGGTGACGGAACCGGCCACGGGTCCGTCGTCCTTGCGCGCGGCGGTCCCGCCCGCCTTACGTGTACCGGTCGCGGGACCACCGGCCGCCCGCGGACCGGGCCCCATGCCCGTCCCGAGCCCCGCGTCCGCCCCGGGACGGCCGAACGCGTCGTGCGGGTCGGCGGCGGCCCTGCGCTCCAGGGCGCGTGCCAGGCGGTAGGCGGCCTCGCGGTGGCCCTGCTCGGCGGCGGCGCGCAACCAGCGCTCGGCGCCGACGTCGCTGCGGTGTTCCAGCAGGTCGGCAAGGGCGTACGCGCCCAGCGCATGGCCCTGCTCGGCGGACTGACGCAGCCAGTACTCGGCACCGGGCTCGTCGCCGCGCTCGCGGTAGTGGCGGCCCAGGGCGTGCGCGGCAGCGGCGGAACCGGCGACGGCGGCGATACGCCACCAGCCGGCCGCCTCGTCGGCATAGCCGCGCTGATGGAGGAGAACACCCAGGTTGTTGGCGGCGGCCCGGTCGCCGTCGGCCGTGGCTCCCCGTAGATAGGGCTCGGCGCCGTTCAGATCACCACGGCGCAACAGCAGGGCGCCGAGGACGCTCATGGACGCGGTGTCCCCGGCGTCGGCGGCGCGGCGGTGCCGCGCTTCGGTCTCGGCACTCTCCGTGCTCTCGGCTTCGCCGGAAGCCGCCACGGTCCCGGCGACTCCCGTGATCCCGGCCGCCCCCGCGACCTCGACGCCTTCCACGGTCTCGGTGTTCTCAACAATCACGGCGTTACTCGCAGCGTCAGCGACAAAAGCCGCGTTCGTCACGTTTTCCATCGTATGGACGCGCCGCTGCACAAACCGCCCTGTCTCCAACAGAGTTGCCCTGTCCCCCATAAATACCATCGTCCCACCACCTGCAACCCGCGTACACCTGGTATACCGCGGCCAGTGAGGTCACTTCAGCGTTTTGTCGACATGCCCACAGAGAGATAAGTCAAACACGTCTGGACCCAACTCGTGCCCTGCGAACCGCACTTCACGCCCACCACATGGGAAGGTTTCACGGCACGACGAAGGCCCGGATCCTCGAAAGAATCCGGGCCTTCGTCTTTCAGTAGCGGGGACAGGATTTGAACCTGCGACCTCTGGGTTATGAGCCCAGCGAGCTACCGAGCTGCTCCACCC